>JAUSLQ010000015.1 GCA_030645675.1 Actinomycetota bacterium
GCCGAGCCGAAGATCTTCATCGGTCTGCTGATCGGCGGCGCGGTGCCGTTCCTGTTCTCGTCGTTCGCCATCCGTGCGGTGGGTCGCACCGCCGGCGTGGTGGTGCAGGAGGTGCGCAAGCAGTTCGCCGACGGCAAGATCATGAAGGGCGAGAAGCTGCCCGAGTACGGCCCGGTCATCGACATCTGCACCGAAGCCTCGCTGCGCGAGTTGGCCACCCCGGCCCTGCTCGCCGTGCTCACCCCGGTCGTCATCGGCTTCGGCCTCGACTGGAAGGCGCTCGGCGCGTTCCTGGCCGCCGTCATCCTCGTCGGCCAGCTGATGGCCAACTACCTGTCGAACGCAGGTGGCGCGTGGGACAACGCCAAGAAGTACATCGAAGACGGCCACCACGGCGGCAAGGGCAGCGACGCCCACAAGGCCGCTGTCATCGGCGACACCGTCGGCGACCCCTTCAAGGACACCGCCGGCCCGGCCCTCAACCCGCTGATCAAGGTGATGAACCTGGTCTCGCTGCTGACGCTGCCGGCCATCATCAACCTGGAGGACAACGACGGTGCCCGTTTCAGCATCGCCGCTGCCGCCCTGGTGGTGCTGATCGGCGCCATCATCTTCAGCAGCCGCAAGCCCAGCGGCATCAAGGCCACCGCCTGACACCCACCGCGAACTTAAGTTCGCGGAGCGCGAACTTAAGTTCGCCCGCTTGGTAGTGAAACGGAAGGCCCGGGCTGCTGCCCGGGCCTTCCGGCTTTTCGGCGCTAGCGTTTCCGCCCGTGCTGAGCCTCTTGGATTTCGCGAACGACTGGGTGGAGAAGGGCGGCCTGGTGGTGCTCGGCGCCATCGTCTTCGCCGAGTCCGGCCTGTTGGCAGGGTTCTTCCTGCCCGGCGATTCGCTGCTGTTCTTCGCCGGCTTCCTCTCCTCCGGCCCCGAGGGCCTGCCCCCGTTCCCTGCACTTCCGTGGGTCGCGCTCACCTGTGCGGTGGCCGCCATCGTGGGCGATCAGGTGGGCTACATGATCGGCGCCAAGTTCGGCTCGCGGCTGTTCCAGCGCCCCAAGAGCCGCTTCTTCAACCCCGAGTACGTGGCCAAGGCCGAGGCCTTCTTCGCCAAGCACGGCTCGAAGACCATCGTGCTCGCTCGCTTCGTGCCCATCGTGCGCACGTTCGTCCCCACCGTGGCCGGCGTCAGCAAGATGCACTACCGCACGTTCGTCACCTACAACGTCATCGGCGGCGTGCTGTGGGGTGCGGGCATCACCACGCTGGGCTACTTCCTCGGCGAGATCGAGGTGGTGAAGAACAATATCGAGGTGGCCGCCATCGTCATCGTGGGCGTCTCGGTGCTGCCCATCGCCATCGAGCTGTGGCGGCACCGCCGGGCGGCCGCTGCCGCAGCTGTTGCAGCCGAGGCCGCTGCGGCATCGGCGGCATCGTCACCCAACTGACACGGCGCTCAGGGAACCGCTCCGGCCGGTGTGCCGTCGGATCGGCATGGCACACGTGAACACACCCAGGCGAGGCTTCGGGGCTGCCGCCGCCCTCGCCCTACTATCGCTGACCGCATGCGGCGGCGACCTCGACAGCAGTTCGGGAACCACCGCTCCGGCGGCCGCCTCCGAGTCTCCCGCAGGAGACCGGCCGATCGACGGTGGCGGGGAGGCCACTGCCGACACCGCAGGAGGCAGCCAATCGGTCACCGGTGGCCAGACCGGCACCAACGGCCAGACCGGCCAGACCGGGCAGAGCACCGGCGACGGCATACCCAGCAACGCGCTCGATCCGGGCGACCGGTTGTTGGTGATCACCATGACGGTCGGCGTGGAGGTGGCGGACGCTGCCTCCGCGGTCGACCAGGTGATCGCCCTCGCCGAAGCCCACGGCGGCCAGCTGTACAACTCCAACCTCGACCTCAGCGACCCCGAGACCGCATCGGGCGACCTGGTGTTCAAGCTGCCGCCGGCGGAGGTGGACGCGTTCCTCAGCGGGCTCGAGCCGGGCATCGGGCGCCGCACCGGCATGCAGGGGACCACCTCCGACGTCACCCGCCAGGTCACCGACCTCGACGCCCAGATCCTCAGCGCGGCGGCGAGCGTGAACCGAGTGCGGGCCCTGCTGGACGAAGCCTCGAACCTCGGCGAGGTGGTGCAGCTGGAGGGCGAGCTGTCGTCGCGCCAGACCCACCTGGAGCAGCTGCTCGCGCAGCGCGCCGACCTCTCCGGGCAAGCGGCGTTGGCCACCATCACGGTGCACCTCACCACAGCGCCGGCACCGGCACCCGAGGTCGTTGCGGACGAAGCACCGCCGGCGAAGGACAGCACGGGCATCGGCGACGCGTTCCGCAAGGGATGGGATGCGTTCGTGGCGGTGCTGGCCGGCATCGCCCTGTTCGTGGGCTACACCGCCCCGTTCCTGGTGTTGGGCGGGCTGGCGCTGCTGGTGCTGTGGCGGCTCAATCGCCGGGCGCGACGAAATCGATCAGTTGCTCCACCGCGCCAACCAGCTCCGGCCGCAGATCGGCGTACGAGCGAACCTGATTTCGAAGCCGCGGCCAGAATCCCCTGAGGTCGGTGCCCAGTGCCGCGCACATGCCTTCCTTCCACGGCACGTTGCGCGGCACCTCGGGCCACGCGGTGAGGCCCATCACCCTCGGCCAGACACCTGCCCACACATCGACGAACGGGTGGCCGGTCACCAGGACGTGGGGGCCGGCCACCTGCGTCGCGAGGCGGTGCTCCTTGCTGCCGGTGACCAGGTGGTCGACCAGGATGCCCAGCCTGCGGTCCGGCCCGGGCTGGAACTCGCGCACCATCACCACCACGTCGTCGAGGCCGTGCATCGGTTCCACCACGATGCCCAACTCGCGCAGGTCGTCGCCCCACACGTGCTCCACCAGTTCGGCGTCATGCTTGCCCTCCACCCAGATGCGGCTGGCCGCGGCCAAGCGGGCCCGTTGGGGCGAGGCGGCGGCGACGGAACCGCTGTTGGTGACCTTCGGGGCGGTGGCACCTGCGGCCGCAGCGGGGGCCGGCCGCGCCAGCGTGACCGGTTTGCCGTCGAGGAGGAAGCCGCCGGGTTTGAACAGGAACTCGCGGTCGTTCCCGTTGCGGTCGCGCAGGGTGACCGCACGCGCGTCGGCCTTCACCACGTCGCCGCAGAAGCCGCTGGCGCGGTCTTCCACCAGCAGGCCGGGCGTGGCAGGGACCGTGCGGTACTGGGGCCCGCGGCGCTGTTGTTCGAAGTCGTCGAGGATGTCGCGGCCGTAGCTCATGGAGCCTCAACGGTACGCGCCAGGAACCCCTGGCGGGTGAGCACCTGCAGCACACCCACGCCGGTGTGGCGCCGGTACGGGGCCCACGGCAGCTCGTCGCCCGCGGGCATGGCAAGTGTCGCTGGGAGGTAGGGCACACCCCACACGTGCACGCGGTGGGCCGGGCCGCTGAACTCGACCACTCCCTCGGCCAGCTCGACGCGAGCGTCTACCTCGCCGGCCTGCTGGTAGCCGTGAGGAATCACCGTGGCATCGCCGGCGGCATACCACTCCACGTCGAACGTCGTCGGCGCCGGGGTGCCGTACGGGCGACGCAGCGCGTCGGATGGCGGGTCGAGCAGCACGCCGTGGGCCTCGTTGCCCAGGCTCCACTGGCGGAAGGGCACGTCGCACGTGTGCCCTGCCCACATCTCGGGCGGCTTGATCTCCAGCCCCTCGCGCAGGCCGGTACCGTCCAGTTCTTCCACGTACAGGTACGGGTGGTCGGTGCGCACCAGGCCGGCCCAGTAGTCGAAGCGGCGGCCGCGCACCTCGAACCCCACGAACAGCCCGGCATCGGCGGCGGGCGTCCAGCCCCACCACCACCACGCCTCGACAGCAACATCCGCATGGCGCAGTTCGTCGGCATTGGTCAGCACGCGCGCCAGACTATGGGCGTGATCCGTTATCTCAGCCTGGAGTGGCTCGACGCCCTCACCGCCGAAGTGGCCGCCAACGACGCCCTGCAGCAACTTGCGGCGCACCACACCATCGGCGTCACCCAGGCGGTCACCGACGGACCAGAGGGCACCGTGGTGTATCACCTGCAGGTAGGCGACGGCACGGCCAGCTTCGGCGCCGGCGATGCGTTCCCCGAAGACGTGCGCATCGAGCAGACCTGGGCGACGGCCGTGGGCGTCGCCACCGGCGAGCTGAACGCGCAGGAGGCGTTCATCAAGGGCCGCATCCTGCTCACCGGCAGCCAGCAGAAGCTGATGGAGGCACAGCCGGTGTTCGGCGCGCTCGACGCCGTGTTCACCAGCGTGCGCGAGCGCACCGAGTACCGCTAGGCACCCGCCATGCCCGAACTGCCCGAGGTGCAGGCCCACGCCGAGCGGCTGACCGAGCAGTTCCGCGGGGCGGTGCTGGCGAAGTTCGTGCCGTTCAACTTCACCGCGCTGAAGACCGCCGTGCCCCGCCCATCCGATGCGTACGGCACTCCCCTGCTGGGCGTCGGCCGCCGGGGCAAGTACCTGCTGCTCGACTTCGGGCCGATCCACTTCGTCATCCACCTGATGCAGGGCGGGCGGTTGCTGGTCGACGACAAGCAGTCGCCCAAGCCGCGCAACGGGCAGGCCCGCTTCGTGTTCGAGGCGGGGCCGGCACTGCTGCTGACCGAGGCCGGGAAGGAACGACGGGCCGGCGTGTGGTGCGTCCCCACCGACGCGGTCACCGGTGCGTTGGCGGGGCACCCGCTGGATCGCCTGGGTCCCGAAGCGTTGGCCTACACACCGGCCACGCTGGCCGCCGCGTTCGCAGCCGACAACATGCGGTTGCACGGGTTCCTGCGCAACCAGCGCCACATCGCCGGGCTGGGCCGCATGCTGGCCAACGAGGTGTGCCATCGGGCCAAGCTGTCGCCGTTCGCGATGACCGGCAAGCTGGGCGCCGAGGGGGCGGCAAAGGTGCACGCCGCGATCCACGAGGCCGTCGACGACGGGCTGGCCTACGAACGCACGCGCACCGACATGTCGTCGTCGGCCGACCGGCCGGGCCGCGTGCACAACCGCGTCGGCGAGCCGTGCCCGGTGTGCGGCGACGCCATCCGCTCGGTCAGCTACAGCGGGTACACGGTGGCGTACTGCCCCACCTGCCAGACGGGCGGCAAGGTGCTGGCCGACAACACCACTTCCAAGTTCCTGAAGTAGCCGCCGTGGCCTTCACGGCTGGAGTCGGTTCACGGCTGGAGTCGGTTCACGGCTGGAGTCGGTTCACGGCTGGAGTCGGTTCACGGCTGGTGTCGGTTCACGGCTGTGGCGGCAGCTCGCGCACCACGATGCGGCAGCCGCCCTTGCGGGGATCAGCCATGTGAATGCCCTCGACCGCGAAGCCTCCAGCGGCTTCCGCGATCCCTTCCGCGAGCCCCACGTGCAGCTCGCAGACGGTGTCCGGCTGGGTACTGGCGAGATCGGCGAACGGGCAGGTGCGCAACACGACCTCTTGCACTTCGCCGCGCCGGCGTGCGAGCGGATCGAAACCGAGACGCTGCGCTTCGTCGCGCAGGGTGGCCAGCGCACCCTCGGGCGAGACCTGCACCTGCCGGCCGGACTCGCGGCCCGCCTCGCGAGCCGTTCGCCCATCGCGCACTGCCCCGGCCAGCATGCCGGCGAGCTCGCGGTACGGGCCTCCGGTGGCTACGGGAAGCGCGACGTAGCCGGTTCGCGGGCGCCCCCTGCCCACGACGGGGAGTTGTTCGGACCTCACCATCCCGGCCTCGACGAGCATGGCGACGTGCTGGCGCACCGCCGTGTGGTGGATGCCGATCGCCGAGGCGAGGTCGCCCGCTGTCAGCGGCCGCGCCGCGTCGCCGAGGAGCCGCAGGATCTCCACCCGGGTGGGCGCCGCCTGCGCCTTGGCGCGAAGGAGTGCACCGCCTGCGGGATCGACGTGGTGCGGTCGGGTTCCCATGACGGTGCACTCTCGCACGGGGGCGACAGCCGGGGCAATCCCGCTCAGTGCCCGGTCAGCGCAGTGGTGTCGACGTCGCCGACGGCGAAGAACCCGATGGCACCCTTGCCGACGTTGGCGAACTTGTGGGTGACGAAGGGGTACAAGCCGTCCTCGGCGAAGGTGAACTCCACGAACCCACCCTGGGCGGGCTGCAGGTCCAGGACCTGCGAACCGCCGTGGGTGTCGTCGGGTTGCAGCGTGTAAGCGCCTTCCTTGTACACCGTGTCGAAGACCGTGCCGACGATGTGGAACGCCGAGTTCTCGTTCGGCCCGTCGTTGATCACCCACACGCGGTAGCGCTTGCCGGCCTCCACGTGGATGGGGGCGAACTTGTACTGGGAGTGGTACCCGTTGAACACGACGGCGTCCCACTCCTCGTTCATCATCTTGGTCAGGTCGCCGGGCTGGCCCTCCGGGCCGAGGTACAGCTCGCTCTGCACGAGGACGAACTCCTCGTCCACCGGAGCCAACCCGGGCGGGTCGACGATGATCGCGCCGTACATGCCGTTGCCGATGTGGTGCAACGCAGGGGCGGTGCCGCAGTGGTACATGTACGCCCCGGCGAACTGCGCCTCGAACTCGTAGACCAGCGACTCGCCCGGCAGGATGGTGCGCATCTCGTCGTTCCAGGCCACCTTGCTGGCGTGGAAGTCGATGGAGTGGCCCATCGTCCCGTCGTTGGTCAGGGTGATGCGAAACGTGTCGCCCACCTTGCCGTGCAGGATCGGGCCCGGCACCTGGCCATCGAACGTCCACATCAGCTGGGTGACGCCGGGGGCCACCTCGATCAGGTCCTCCGTCGCGCTCATCGCGATCTCGTGCACGGTGCCGGCCGCCTTCGCGGGCAACACCGGGTCTCGGCCCTGCCAGTCGGTTGCCGGCATGGCGGCCGCGTCGATCGTCGCGCTCTGCGAGCCAGGCGTGGTGGCGGCGGAGCCGGTGGTACCCGAGCTCGTTCCGCCCAGCACATGCACCGCCATCTTCATGCCGGCCTCCTTGTGCCCGGGAACCGTGCACCACACCTCCGTGTCACTGGTGAACGGGCCGATCACCACATCGGCCGACTGGCCCTTCTTCAGCATCGTCGTGCCAGTCTCGCCCAGCACCTTGAAGTCGTGGTCGAGCGTTCCGGTGTTGGTCACGTGCAGCGTGATCGGCTGCCCTGCGGGCACCTCGATCATCATCGGTGTGACCGAGATGTCGGCCAGCGTGACGTCGAACTCGGTCTCGCCACCGGTGGCCGCTACAGCTGCCGCGGCGCTCGACGTGTCGGTGTTCCCGGAGGCGATCGCGATCGCCACCACGCCGAGGATGAGTGCCACCATCCCGATGACGAAGGTGGTGACCCACCAGCCGTCCCCGTGTCGTTCGTTGTCCATCACGACTCCTTTATTAGAGCTATTGATCTAAATATTGGCGCAGCCAGTGCCAGATCCCCAGAGGCGAAGGTCCCGGCCGACGCGCGAGACCAGCCGGCCAGTGGGCAGGTTCTACGCTGGCCGCATGCCGATCCACATCCGCGCCGAAGCTGCCGACTACGCCCCCGCCGTGCTGGTGCCTGGCGATCCCCGCCGGGCCAAGTACATCGCCGAGACCTTCTTCGACCCCGGCGCTCGCCTTGTGAACGAAGAGCGCGGCGAACTCGGCTTCACGGGCACCTACCAGGGGAAGCCGATCAGCGTGCAGGCCGCCGGCATGGGATGCGCCAGCGCCGCGATCTACTACACCGAGCTGATCCAGCTGGGCGCCACCCGCCTGATCCGCGTGGGCACCGCCGGCGGCCTCGCCGACGGCCTGCGCATGGCCGACACGGTGGTGGCGATGAGCGCCACCCCCGACGACCAGATCGTCAGCCAGCTGACCAATGGCGAGGCGCACGCACCGACCGCCACCTACTCGCTCGTCGAGCGGGCCGTACAGTTGGCCCGGGCGAAGGGCGCCACGGTGCACGTCGGCCCGATCGTGTCGGCGGCGCTGTTCTACGACCGCCGCGAGGGCATCATGCAGCGGTGGAAGGAGCGCGGCCACCTGGCCGTGGAGATGGAAGCGGCGGTGCTGTACACGCTGGGCGCTCTGCACAAGATCGAGACGTTGTGCATCGCCACCATCAGCGACCTGATCACCAGCGAGAACCAGGCCGAGCGGATCAGCGACGCCGAGCTGCAGCAGGGCGTCGACCGCATGATGGAAGTCGCCTGCGAGCTGGCCGTCGGCTGACCCGCTCGCCCCAACGTCACAGCGCCCAGCGCCACAGCGTCGAGCCTCCGGCTTCTCGGGCTGCATCGTCCCGGCGTTCGAGACGATTCAGCCCGAGAAGCCGAACTGGGACGGATCAGCCCCAGAACGACGGGGGGGGAGGGGCTTCAGGCGGGCGGCTTGTCCCGGCGTTCGAGACGATTCAGCCCGAGAAGCCGATTGGGACGGATCAGCCCCGGAAAACGGCGAGAACCCCCGGCGCCACGTGGGCACCGGGGGTTCTGGCGTGAGCGGGGTGGGTCAGATGAGGCCGAGCTCGCGGACCGCGTCGCGCTCTTCGCCGAGCTCGCCGGTACTGGCGTCGATCTTGCCGCGGCTGAACTCGTTGATGTCGAGGCCCTGCACGATGCTGTACTCGCCGTCCTTGCAGACGCAGGGGAACGAGGAGATCAGGCCCTCGGGCACGCCGTACGAACCATCGGACACGACGGCCATGCTGACCCAGTCGCCCTCGGGGGTGCCGAGCGCCCACGAGCGGATGTGGTCGACCGCGGCGTTGGCGGCCGAGGCGGCCGACGATGCACCGCGAGCTTCGATGATGGCGGCGCCGCGCTTGGCGACGGTGGGCAGGTACGTGTCGGCGTACCACGCGTGGTCGTTGACCGCGTCGTAGGCGTTCTTCCCGCTGACCTTCGCGTGGTAGAGGTCGGCGAACTGGGTGACCGAGTGGTTGCCCCAGATGGTCATGTTGGTGACGTCGTTCACCGTCGTGCCGGTCTTCGAGGCCAACTGGCTGATCGCACGGTTGTGGTCGAGGCGGGTCATCGCGGTGAAGCGACGCGGGTCGAGATCGGGAGCGTTCTGCTGGGCGATGAGCGCGTTCGTGTTGGCCGGGTTGCCCACCACGAGGATCTTGACGTCCTTCTTGGCGCTGGCACTGAGGGCCTTGCCCTGTGGCTTGAAGATGCCGCCGTTGGCGGTGAGTAGGTCGGCACGCTCCATGCCGGCCTTGCGCGGCATCGCGCCCACCAGCAGCGCCACGTCGGCGTCGCCGAACGCGACGTTCGCGTCGTCGGTGCACACCACGTCGGCGAGCAGCGGGAACGCGCAGTCGTCGAGCTCCATCTTCACGCCGCCGAGGGCGCCGAGGGCCGGCGTGATCTCGAGCAGTTGCAGGATGACAGGGGTGTCGGGGCCCAGCATGGAACCCGAAGCGATACGGAACAGGAGGCTGTAGCCGATCTGGCCGGCAGCACCGGTGACGGCGACACGTACAGGAGTGGTCATGGCTCCGAGCGTACGCCGTGGCACCCGCGGTGAAGAAGCCCGTGGCCGCACGTCACGCGCGCCGGGGCACTCGCACCCCACACGCGCGACCCGTCAGCCGCCGTTGCCCTGCTCCATCTCGCCGGCGACGATCGCGTCGTACTCGGCCTGCGTGATGTACTGCGGGGTGTAGTCGGCTCCCTGCTTGCCCAGCTGCCGCGTGAACGCGCGCAAGTGGTTGCGCGAGCCACGGGCGAGGTGGTCGTAGACCAGTGTGATGTCGGGAGCGGCGGTTGCCAGCGAGGCCAGATCGGCCAGGTCGAGGTCTTCCACGGTGGCACCCACGGTCAGCGCAGCCGTCAACGACTCACGGCCCTGCTCCACCAGGGCCGTGTACAGCGCCGCGATCGCGGGGTCGGTGAACTCGCCTGGGGCGTTGCCGGCAGCCGGGTCGGCCAGGCCGTAGCGCTCCAGCAGCAGCAGCATCGCGTCGGCATGGGTCTGTTCCGAGGCAGGGATGTTGACGAACACGTTGACCTCGTACTCGGCGCCGAGGGCGACGTACACGTCGTGGGCCAGCTTCTCCTCCTCGCGCATCTGCAGCAGGCCGTCGCGTTGGGCGTCCGTCAGCTCGGCCAGCGGCATCGCCGCCATCTGGGCAGCGAGGGTCTCGCTGTTCAAGGAGGTCTCGCCACCGGGGCCGACACCACTGCCATTGCCACCGCCGTTGCCGTTGCCGTTGCCGTTGCCGCCGTTGCCGCCGCCGTTGCCGGTGCCGTTCGACGAGCAACTGACCACGGCCAGCGCCACCAGCACCGCCATACCGACTCGGGCGGCCGTTCGAGAGTTCTGCTGCATCACTGCTCCTTTGATACCCCCCAGGGTATCTAGGAGAAGGGGCGCCGGACAGTGCCGAACGACCCTGAGCGCGGCTCAGGCGATGGCGGGCAAACCGACCGTTTGGAGGATCAGGTTGGCGTACGGGGTGGCGGCATCGCCGCACGAGATGTGAATGCCGTCGGAGCAGAGCTCCAAACCGCCTGCGATCGAGTCCCAGTCGATGACGCCGGTGACCCGCGGGTTGGTGGCGGGCAGCGAGCGCAGCAGCGCATTGCTCTCGGCGGCACCCGACACCGGCCCGTGGACCGTCATGAAGTACACCGCGCGGACGTCGGCGGGGATCTCGGCGACGATCGCCGCAACGTTCGCCTCGGTCAGCTGCGCATTGTGCCCGACCTGGATGACCACCATTGTGCCGGCGCCGATCTCGCCTTCGTCGCGCAGTTTGATCACGGAGTTCTTGACACCTTCGGTGCCCCTGTTCTCCTTGGCGAAGACGAACACGCCCGCTGCCGACAGCAGCGGCTCGGCGCCCACCATCACCGAGTCGCCGATGGCGACGTACCGTTGCGGCACCTTGGGCACGGTGGTCGAGGTCGAGGTGGTGGCACCCGGGGTGGTGTCGCCCGGCACGGTGGAGGGCTCGGTCGTCGGCACCGTGGTGCCGCCAGCGTTCTCCGCATCGTTGCGCGCCTGTGCGCAGTTCTGCGCACCCACGCAGTGCGGGTCGGCCACCACCAGGCTGCACGCCGCCAGGCCCAGCACGCCGACGACGGCGACGGCCGAGGCGGTCTGCGCACCGTTGCGCCGCACCGCGGCCAGCATCTGCCGGAAGTGGCCGGTGCGGATGGGTGTCTCG
>JAUSLQ010000016.1 GCA_030645675.1 Actinomycetota bacterium
GCCATGGTGCGTCAGCTCACTTCGTGATCTTGGTGACGCGGCCGGCGCCCACGGTACGGCCACCCTCACGGATGGCGAAGCGCAAGCCCTCGTCCATCGCGATCGGCTTGCCCAGTTCGACGGTGATCGTCACGTTGTCGCCCGGCATGACCATCTCGGTGCCCTCGGGCAACTGGATGGTGCCAGTGACGTCGGTGGTACGGAAGAAGAACTGCGGACGATAGTTGTTGAAGAACGGCTTGTGACGGCCGCCCTCGGATGCCGACAGCACGTACACCTGACCCTCGAAGTTGGTGTGCGGCGTGATACTGCCGGGCTTGCACAGCACCTGACCACGCTCGACATCTTCCTTCTTGGTGCCACGCAGCAGCGCACCGATGTTGTCGCCGGCCATGCCCTCGTCGAGCAGCTTGCGGAACATCTCGACACCGGTACACACCGTCTTCTGCGTGGTACGCAGACCGACGATCTCGAGATCGTCACCAGTGTGGACCTTGCCCTGCTCGACCTTGCCGGTGACCACAGTGCCACGACCGGTGATCGTGAACACGTCTTCGATCGGCATCAAGAACGGCTTGTCGAGCTCGCGCATCGGCTCAGGGATCGCCGAGTCACAGGCATCCATCAGCTCCATGATCTTTTCCTGCCAGGCAGCATCGCCCTCGAGCGCCTTCAGGGCGCTGACGCGCACGACCGGGCAGTCGTCGCCGGGGAACTCGTACTCGGTGAGCAGTTCGCGCACCTCGAGCTCGACCAGTTCGAGCAACTCTTCGTCGTCGACCATGTCGGACTTGTTGAGCGCCACCACGATGTAGGGCACGCCCACCTGACGGGCCAACAGCACGTGCTCACGGGTCTGGGGCATCGGACCGTCGGTCGCGGCGACCACCAGGATCGCACCATCGACCTGCGCAGCGCCGGTGATCATGTTCTTGATGTAGTCGGCGTGACCCGGCATGTCGACGTGCGCGTAGTGACGGTTCTTCGTCTCGTACTCGATGTGCGCGATGGAGATCGTGATACCACGAGCCTTCTCCTCCGGCGCCTTGTCGATCTGATCGAACGGCGTGTACTTGGCCAACCCCTTCTCCGCCAACGTCTTGGAGATCGCTGCCGTGAGGGTGGTCTTGCCGTGGTCGATGTGACCCATCGTGCCGATGTTGACGTGCGGCTTGGTGCGCTCGAATTTCGCCTTGCTCATG
>JAUSLQ010000024.1 GCA_030645675.1 Actinomycetota bacterium
TCCCGAACCTGTTGAAGGGTGGCTACAGCGAGCAGGCGTCCACCGGCGTCGACGTGTACAACATCAAACAGCCGCTGGGTGTCGTCGCCGGCATCACGCCGTTCAACTTCCCGGCGATGGTGCCGATGTGGATGTTCGCCAACGCGCTGGCCTGCGGCAACACGTTCGTGCTCAAGCCCAGCGAGAAGGATCCGTCGGCCAGCATGCTCATCGCCGAACTGCTGAAGCAGGCCGGTCTGCCCGACGGCACGTTCAACGTGGTCAACGGCGACAAGGTGGCCGTCGATCGCCTCCTGGATCACCCCGACGTGCAGGCCGTCAGCTTCGTCGGCAGCACGCCCATCGCCCGCTACATCTACGAGACCGGCACCAAGAACGGCAAGCGCGTGCAGGCCCTCGGCGGCGCCAAGAACCACATGCTCGTCCTCGCCGACGCAGACCTGGACATGGCGGCCGACGCGGCGGTCAGCGCCGCCTATGGCAGCGCCGGCGAGCGCTGCATGGCCATCTCGGTCGTGCTGGCCAGCGAGGCCATCGCCGACGATCTGGTGGCGAAGATCAAGGATCGCATCCCGAACATCCAGGTCGGCCCGGCCACCGACGCAAGCGCCGAGATGGGCCCGCTGATCACCGGCGAGCACCGCGACAAGGTGAAGGGCTACGTTGCCGGTGCCGAGGGCGAAGGCGCCACCCTGGTCGTCGACGGTACGAGCGACGTGCCGGCCGCCGGCTTCTTCCTCAAGCCCAGCCTGATCGACCACGCCAAGCCCGGCATGCGCTGCTACGACGACGAGATCTTCGGGCCCGTGCTCACCGTCACCCGCGTGCACGGCTACGACGACGGCCTCGCCCTCATCAACGACAACCAGTACGGCAACGGCACTGCCATCTTCACCCGCGACGGCGGTGCCGCCCGCCAGTTCGAGTTCGACGTACAGGTCGGCATGGTCGGCGTCAACGTGCCCGTGCCGGTGCCGGTCAGCTACTACAGCTTCGGTGGGTGGAAGGCGAGCCTGTTCGGCGACACCCATATCTACGGCCCCGAGGGCGTGAACTTCTACACGCGCACGAAGGTGGTCACGAAGCGCTGGCCCGATCCGCGCACCAGCAAGGTCGACCTCGGCTTCCCCCAGAACAGATAGCAAGCGAGTGCCACAGGGTGCCGTGGGTCCCGCCGGGGCGGATCACCGCCCTTCGTTCCTCACCACGGTCAGGGAAACCCACCCTGACCTACCGGTTCGGAATCGAAGCACGGCACTCCGCCCCGCCGGGTGGGTGGTAGATCAGTAGTGGCAAGGCAAAGCGAACAGGTGGGGGAGAGCCCTGGTTCGATTCCGAGACGGTAGGTGGACGGGGTGGGGTTCCCCGGCCACCGTGTCGAGGAACGAAGCGGGGATCAGCCCCCACCGGGCAGTTGCGAGTGACGTCGAACAGGTGAAAGGGGAAGTCTGGTGGAACTTGGGGTTGTGTTGCAGACGACGCCTCCTTCGCGACGGGTCATCGACCTGGCGAAGCGGGCGGAGAGCTATGGGTTCGACTACGTCTGGACCTTCGACAGCCACATCCTGTGGCAGGAGCCGTACGTCATCTACAGCCAGATATTGGCCGAGACGCGCAACGTCAAGGTGGGGCCGATGGTCACCAACCCCGCGACGCGCGACTGGACGGTGACGGCGTCGGTGTATGCGACGTTGAACGAGATGTTCGGCAACCGCACGGTGTGCGGCATCGGCCGCGGCGACAGTGCGGTGCGCGTGACGAACGGCGCGCCCACCACGCTGGCCACGCTGCGCGAGAGCATCCACGTGATCCGCGAGATGGCCAACGGCCGGGCAGTCGACTACAAGGGCAGCGAGCTGCGCCTGCCGTGGGCCGGCAAGAGCCGGCTGGAGATGTGGGTGGCCGCCTACGGGCCGAAGGCGCTGGCTCTCACCGGTGAGGTGGGCGACGGGTTCATCCTGCAGCTGGCCGACCTCAGCATCGCCGAGTGGACCATCGGCGCCGTGCGCGACGCGGCCGCTGCCGCCGGCCGCAACCCCGACGACATCACCATCTGCGTCGCAGCCCCGGCCTACGTCACCGACGGCACCGAGGCCGGGTTGGCTCACGGCCGCGAGCAGTGCCGCTGGTTCGGTGGCATGGTGGGCAACCACGTGGCCGACATCGTGGCCCGCTACGGCGACGACGCACCGGTGCCGAAGGCGCTCACCGAGTACATCAAGAACCGCCAGGGCTACGACTACAACGAGCACGGCCTGGCCGGCAACACCCACACCCAGTTCGTACCCGACGAGATCGTCGACCGCTTCTGCGTGGTCGGCCCGGTGGAGGCCCACATCGAGCGCATGCGCCAGCTGCAAGACCTGGGCGTGGACCAGTTCGCGATCTACCTGCAGCACGATGACAAGGACCACACCCTGCAGGCGTACGGCGAACGGGTGATGCCCGCCATCGCCGAACACGTCAGGGCGAAGGGCTAGGCATGGCGGTTGGTGGGCACATCACCGGTCCGCGCCTGCGCGCGCACAGCCGTCACACAGGGTTTGCCGTCGGTGCACGGGCCACGGCTTCGTGCCGCGTAGGGTCGCGGCGACAGCTATGAGCATCGAGAGCGCACCCACCGTTGCACCTGTCCGGCGCGAAGGGTGGCCCCGCGCCCGACGGGCACTGATGTTCGTCCTGTCGATGGCGCTGGTCGCCACTCTGTGGGAGGCCTACAAGTGGTTGGGCCCGAAGAACGGCGGCGAGATCTTCGGGTGGAAGGTGCTGCCGCGCTCGAAAGACTCGCTGATGCCCCACGTCAGCGATGTGCTCAGCAGGCTCACCGACCCGATCAACCCGCAGACCGACGAATTGGTGCTCACCGGCGTGCTGAAGGCCGTGTGGTACTCGTTCCAGCTGGTGTTGGTCGGCTTCGGCCTGGGCCTGGCGGCCGGGCTGCTGCTGGCGGTGCTGATGACCCGCTTCCGCCTGGCCGAGCGGGCCATCCTGCCGTACTTGGTGGTGTCGCAGACGGTGCCCCTGATCGCACTTGCCCCGCTGCTCTCCACTTGGAGCGGGAAGGTGGAGATCGCCGGTTGGGAGTGGCCGCAGTGGCTGACCGCCGCGATGCTCGGTGCATTCCTCACCTTCTTCCCGATCGCCGTCGGCACCCTGCGCGGCCTCAAGTCGCCGCCCCCGGCCGCCTTGGAGCTGATGGACAGCTTCGCCGCCCCGTGGCGCAGCACCCTGTTCAAACTGCGATTCCCTGCCGCGGTGCCGTTCATCGTGCCCGCGCTGAAGTTGGGCGCGGCCGGCTCGGTGATCGGTGTCGTCGTCTCGGAGATCTCCATCGGCCTGCGCGGTGGCATCGGCAGGTTGGTCATCGAGAACATGCGCAAGTCGAACGACCCGCCCATCGTCTACACGGCCGTCCTCGGCGCCGCCCTGCTCGGTCTGGCGATGGCCGCGCTGGTGGCGCTGGCCGACGCGCTGTTCATGCGGAACCGTCCCAAGGAGGCAGTGGCGTGAGCGCCGATGCAGCAAGCACCGACTCGCCGCCGGCCGGGCCGGACAAGCCGGTCAGCGCGGTCGAGGTCGTCGGCGTGTCGAAGGTCTTCAACCGCGGCAAGGCCAGCCACGTCGATGCGCTGGTCGACATCGACCTCACCATCGTGCCGGGCGAGTTCGTCTCGCTGATCGGCCCGTCGGGTTGCGGCAAGAGCACGCTCCTGCGGCTGATCGCGAACCTCACCGAGCCCACCGGGGGCACGATCACGGTGGCGGGCAAGCCGGCCCGCACCGCTCGCCTCGAGCAGGACTACGGCATGGCGTTCCAGCAGGCCGGCCTGTTCGAGTGGCGCACGGTTGCCAAGAACATCGAGCTGCCGCTGGAGCTGAAGGGCTGGGATCGTGCCAAGCGCCGCGCACGTGCCCGCGAGATGCTGGAGCTGGTGAAGCTGCCCGACTTCGCCGACCACCTGCCGTGGCAGCTCAGCGGCGGCATGCAGCAGCGCATCGCCATCGCACGCGCGCTCGCCGCACACCCGCCGCTGCTGCTGATGGACGAACCGTTCGGAGCGCTCGACGAGATGACGCGCGAGCACATGCAGGCGGAGCTGCTGCGCATCTGCGCCGAGACGGGTACCACCGTCATCTTCGTCACGCACTCCATCCCCGAGGCCGTGTACCTCTCGAACCGGGTGGTGGTGATGTCGCCGCGGCCGGGGCGCATCACCCAGATCGTGGACGTTCCGCTCGGCGCCGATCGCACCGACGACACCCGCGAAGACGGTGCGTTCTACGGCAAGATCACCGAGGTGCGCGAAGCGTTGCGCGGCGCCGAGTTCGACCTGACGGCCAAGGGCATCGAAGACCGATGAGCAGTCGCCCCGCTGCGATCGCCGCGGCCGTCGCCCCGCCGTTGGCGTTGGGCGTGCTGCTGCTGGGGCTGTGGCAGGCGGTCGTGCGGGTGTTCGACCTGCAGCCGTACTTCTTGGTCGCCCCCACCGACATCTGGGCGAAGTTCGTCGACAACTGGAGCAACATCTGGGACGCGATGGTGGTGTCGGGCACCAACGCCGCGTTCGGCCTGATGTTCGGCGCCATCGCAGGTGTGCTGATGGCGTTCCTGCTCAGCCGCTTCGCCATCCTCGACCAGCTCGTCACCCCGATGTCCATCGCCGTCAACGCGATTCCCGCGTTCGTGCTGGTGTCGGTGTTCAACAACATGTTCGCCACCACCAGCGTGGTGCCGCGGCGCCTGATGGTGACGCTGGTGGTGTTCTTCGTGGTGCTGGTGAACGTGGCCAAGGGCCTGCGCCAGGTGAACCCGGTGCACGCCGAGCTGATGCGCAGCTACGCGGCCAGCGGGTGGGACGTGTTGCGCAAGGTGCGCGTGCCCAACGCCGTGCCGTACCTGTTCACCGCCTTGAAGGTGTCGGCGCCGCTGTCGGTCATCTACGCCTACGTGTCGGAGTACTTTGGTGGTGCCCAGACCGGCTTGGGCAGCCGCATCAGCAGCAACATCTCGAACTCGAAGAACGCGGTCGGCTGGGCATACGTGCTCGGGGCCTGCCTGCTGGGCCTCGCGTTCTACCTGATCTCCATCGCATTGGAGGCGGTCGCCACCCCAGGTGGCGCCGGACAACGCAATCGAGAGGGCTCATGAGCCTTCTCGCCGCACACGGCCTATCGGGGCACCAGCCTCGTAGGGGGAGGAAACACACATGAGGAACCATCGGATCAAGGGCGCTGTCGCAGCGGCCGTGGCCCTGTCGTTCGTGGTCGCGGCTTGCGGCGACGACGAAGGGGGCACCGCGGCCACCACCACCGCCGCCGGCGGCACGACCTGCGCAGAGGTCACCCCGGTGAAGCTGCAGCTGCAGTGGCTCACCCAGGCACAGTTCGGCGGCTACTACGCCGCCGTCGACCAGGGGTACTACGAGGCCCAGTGCCTCGACGTCACCATCCTGGAAGGCGCCGTCGACATCACGCCGCAGACCGTGCTGGCCAACGGTGAGGCCGACTTCGCCATCGCCTGGGTGCCGAAGGCGCTCGCCAGCCGCGAGGCCGGTGCCGACATCGTCGACATCGCCCAGGTGTTCCAGCGTTCGGGCACCCTGCAGGTCAGCTTCGCCGACTCGGGCATCACCAGCCCCAGCGACTTCGCCGGCAAGAACATCGGCAACTGGGGCTTCGGCAACGAGTTCGAGGTGTTCGCCGCGATGACCAAGGCGGGCATCGACCCGGCCTCGGTGAACAACGTGGCCCAGCAGTTCGACATGGTCGGCCTCCTGGAAGGCGACATCGATGCAGCCGAGGCGATGACCTACAACGAGTACGCACAGGTGCTCGAGGCCATCAACCCGGAGACCGGCGAGCTGTACACCCCCGAAGACTTCAACGTCATCTCGTACGAAGAAGAGGGCGTCGGCATGCTGCAGGACGCGATCTGGGCCGATGGCACCCGCCTGTCCGACCCCGCCTACAAGGATGTCGCGGTTCGTTTCGTGGCCGCCTCGTTGCAGGGCTGGTCGTACTGCCGCGACAACGTCGATGCGTGCGCCAAGATCGTCAGCGACCTCAGCCCGATCCTGGGCCTCACCCACCAGACCTGGCAGATGAACGAGATCAACAAGCTCATCTGGCCGGCCGAGGGTGGCGTCGGCTTCATCGACAAGGCTGCGTGGGACCGCACCGCGCAACTGTCGCAGGAGACCAAGAACCTGGAGGGCAGCACCGTGCTGACCAAGGCTCCGGATGAAGGTGCCTACACCAACGACATCGTCACCGCGGCACACGCGCTGCTGAAGGAGTTGGGCGTCGACATCAACGGTGCGTCGTACGCACCGATCGAGGTCACCCTCACCGAGGGCGGCGTCTGAACCAGCCGGGCACTCCGGCACACAGCGAAGGGCGGGTCGCCTCGGCGGCCCGCCCTTCTCGCGTGGGCGGGCACCTGGTGACGGCCGCGCCGTGGATCTTCGTGGTGCTCTGGAGCACCGGCTTCGTGGTCGCCCGCTACGGCACCGACGACGCCGGCCCGTTGACGTTCCTGTCCGTCCGCCTGGCGATCGCCGCGGTGGTGCTGGCCGCAGTGGCGGCTGCCACCCACAGCCCGCGGCCGAAACGGCGCCAGGTGGGCTGGGCGGCAGTGGCCGGGCTGGGAATCCACGCGCTGTACCTGGGCGGCGTGTTCCTGGCCATCAGCTGGGGCCTGCCCTCGGGCGTCAGTGCGCTGATCGCCGGCCTGCACCCGGTGATCACCTCGATCACCGCGCGGGTGGCGCTGTCCGAGCGCATGCGCCGCGTGCAGTGGCTGGGCGTCGCGCTGGGCTTCGCCGGCGTGGTGGCCGTCGTGGTCGAGCACTTCCTCGACGGTGCCGACGGCCTGTCGGCGGGCGCACTGCTGGCGTCGTCGATCAGCGTGCTGGGCATGAGCGCCGGCACCCTGGCGCAGCGCCGCTACGGCGGGTCGACCCCGCTGCTGTGGGGCACCAGCACCCAGTACCTGGCCTCGGCGGTGGTGCTCGGCATCGGCGCCGTGCTGCACGCCGACGAGGGGTTCACGGTCACCACCCGCTCGCTGTTCGCCCTCGCCTGGGCGGTGGTGGTGCTGTCCATCGCCGCCGTGCTGATCATGCTGTGGCTGCTGCAACGGGAGGCCGCCGGCCGGGTCAGCAGCCTGTTCTTCCTCACCCCGGCGCTGTCGACGGTGGAAGGCGCGGTGCTGTTCGGCGAGCACGTGGGGGTGCTGGCGCTGCTGGGGCTGTGCGTCGCTCTTGTCGGGGTTTCGCTGACTTTGCGACCTGCGCGTTAACGTGATCCCCGGCGGCCGGGCATTGGGGCCCGTCCACGCAGCAGGAGGGTGGCCAATGACGGACACCGTTTCAACGGGCACGAGCGAACGACCGGATCGACAGCCAGAGCAGATCTCGCACGTCGTGGTCAGGTTCGCCGGCGATTCCGGCGACGGCATGCAGTTGACCGGCGACCGGTTCACCTCGGTGAGCGCGCTGTTCGGCAACGACCTGTCCACGTTCCCCGACTACCCGGCCGAGATCCGCGCCCCAGCGGGCACCGTCAACGGTGTCTCCAGCTTCCAGGTGCACATCTCCGACCACGTCATCACCACTCCCGGCGACGCGCCGAACGTGTTGGTGGTGATGAACCCGGCGGCCCTGAAGGCCGACCTGCACCGGCTGGAGCAGAACGGCCTGCTGATCATCAACACCGATGCGTTCGAAGCCCGCGACCTGGACAAGGCGGGCTACGACCACAACCCGCTGCACGACGACTTCCTCTCCAACTACCGCGTGGTGGAGATCCCGATGACGTCGCTCACCCAACGGGCCACCGAGCCGCTGGGCGTGAAGCCCCGCGACGCCGAGCGCTCGAAGAACCTGTTCGCCCTCGGCGTGGTGTCGTGGCTGTACTCGCGGCCGATCGAGCCCACCATCCTGTGGATCGAGGAGAAGTTCAAGGGCCTCGTCAAGGACAGCAACGTCGCCGCCTTCAAGGCCGGCTACAACTTCGGCGAGACCAGTGAGCTGTTCGACCACCCGTTCGAGGTGAAGCCCGCCCAGCTGCCGCCCGGCGAGTACACCAACATCACCGGCAACGTCGCCCTGGCCTGGGGCCTGATCGCCGCCGGCCAGCTGGCCAAGCTGCCCGTGTTCCTGGGCAGCTACCCCATCACGCCGGCCAGCGA
Organism: Actinomycetota bacterium; assembly: GCA_030645675.1. Classification (GTDB taxonomy): domain Bacteria; phylum Actinomycetota; class Acidimicrobiia; order Acidimicrobiales; family Ilumatobacteraceae; genus UBA668. Next base: position 8,192 of record JAUSLQ010000024.1, read on the forward strand.
CATCCTCCACGAGCTCTCGAAGCACAAGCACTTCGGCGTGCGCACGGTGCAGGCGGAAGACGAGATCGCCGCCGCCGGCATGGCCCTGGGCTCGGCGTTCGCCGGGCACCTCGGCATCACCACCACCAGCGGACCCGGTCTGGCGTTGAAGAGCGAGACGCTCAGCCTGGCCGTCTCGCTGGAGCTGCCGTTCCTGCTGGTCGACATCCAGCGCGGTGGCCCCTCCACCGGCCTGCCCACCAAGACCGAAGCAGCCGACCTGAACATCGCGATGTACGGCCGCCACGGCGAGGCCCCACTGCCGATCGTGGCCGCCTACAGCCCTACGAACTGCTTCGACGCCGCCATCGAGGCCGCCCGCATCGCGCTGAAGTACCGCACCCCGGTCATCCTGCTCAGCGACGGCTACCTGGCCAACGGCAGCGAGCCGTGGCTGCTGCCCGACCCCGAGTCGCTGCCCGACATCTCGGTGCCGTTCCAGACCGAGCTCAACCACGTGGCCGACGACGGCACCTCCGAGTACTGGCCGTACCTGCGCGACCCGGAGACGCTGGCTCGCCCGTGGGCCATCCCCGGCACCCCCGGCCTGATGCACCGCGTCGGTGGCATCGAGAAGGAAGACGGCACCGGCAACATCGACTACTCGCCGGCCAACCACAGCAAGATGGTGCACCTGCGCCAGGCCAAGATCGACGGCATCGCCAACGACATCCCGCTCGCCACGATCACCGGTGATGCCGATGCCGAGGTGTGCCTGCTCGGTTGGGGTAGCACGTGGGCCG
>JAUSLQ010000025.1 GCA_030645675.1 Actinomycetota bacterium
ACCGACGGCAGCACCGACGGCAGCACCGACGGCAGCACCGACGGCAGCACCGACGGCAGCACCGACGGCAGCACCGACGGCAGCACCGACGGCAGCACCGACGACGGCAGCACCGACGACGGCAGCACTCCACCACCACAACCATCAGCGCCGCCGTGGACGGTGGAGTGGGGGTTACCGATCGAGGTGCCTCACCGGGTGCTGGTCGAGCTGTTCGGCGAGGCCGACGTGCACGTGGTCGTGGTGCGCAACGGGGTCGTGGTGCACGCCCCCGGCGTGCTCGACCTGGGCCGCAGCACCCGGCTCGCGAACCGCGCTCAACGGCGGGCGCTCCGCGGGTGGTACTCGACCTGCGCGATCCCGGGCTGCGCGGTGCGGTTCGATCGCTGCAAGATCCACCACCTCCACTGGTGGCGCCACGGCGGGAACACCGACCTGCACAACCTGCTCCCGCTCTGCGCCATCCACCACACCCGGGTGCACGACGCCAGCTGGGTGCTCACGCTCGATGCCGACCGGACACTGACCATCCACTACCCCGACGGCACGATCCACAACACCGGCCCACCCCACCGCCGGGCCGCCTGACCCATTGGAACAAACCCTGCAGGCGGTGCCGGCGCGCCCGGCGGCCAGTGTCGTGGCGTCCCCAGCCCCGAGGTCAGCCTGCCGCGACCGGGTCTGCGCCGCCCACCAGCGCGACCCGCGAGGCGGCGAGCAGGGTGCGTTCGGTGATGGCCACGATCTCCTCGGCGCTCAGCGTGGAGCGGCCGAGCATCTCGATCATCGCCAGCTCCATCCCGACGATGACGCCCGCGGTCAGCCGTGCCCGAACCTCCTCGGCGGGTTGGGTGCCGAGGCATCTGATGCCGTAGGTGGTGAGCGCGTCGAGCAGCGCATGCTGGTGGTCTCCCTTCACCCGTGCGTGCACCTCCGGCGCACCGGCCGCCGCCCGCCGCCACAGGTGGAGCAGGGCCATCTCCGGCGGTTCGTCGAGGAAGCGATCGCGGATCAGCTGCCATGTGACGGGGAACGGGTCGGGCGCCGGGGCAAGTGCGGCGATCCTGGCCAGCACCGGTGCCATCGTCCGTCGCGGGTAGCTGAGCAGGAAGTCTTCCTTGGTGGGGAAGTAGCGGAAGAGGGTGCGCGCCGACACCCCGGCGGCGTCGGCGATGTCGTCGATGGTGACCCCGCGGTACCCCAAGTCGGCGAACAGCTGGAGTGCGATCAGCTCGAACCGCTCGAGTTGCACCTCCCGCCGCCGATCCCAGCCGGTGGTGCTCCGCGACAGCGACATGTTCACGTACCCAGCGTAGGCGGGCATCGATTGACATCGTGTGACAAAAGTCCCTGGCCGGGCACGGCCGGCATTCGTACGGTTCAAGGATTGTCAGTGTCTGACAATGTATGAACTCTGAGGGGACACAACGCATGACCACCACAACCTTCGATCCTGCTCGTACCAACGAGATCATGGGCAACCTGAAGATCATCGACGGCGACAGCCACTTCGCCGAACCCGCCGATCTGTGGACTTCGCGTGCGCCGGCGTCGTACAAGGACCGAGTGCCGCAGATGCGCCGCGGCGCCGACGGCGTGGTGAGCTGGTACCTCGACGGCGAGTTCTGGACCGGCCTCGGCGGGCACACCATTGCCAAGGGCCAAACGAAGACCCTGGGTACCCTGTGCCTGCCGTACGACGACATCGACGACGCTGCATGGGCCGTGAAGGGCCGCCTGGAGCTGATGGACAAGCAGGGCGTGTATGCCGCGGTGCTGTACCCGAACTCGATCGGGTTTGCCTCCAACGCGCTGTTCGGCATCGAGGACCTCGAGTTCCGTGAGCTCGTGATGAAGCTCTACAACGACTCGCTGGTCGACGTGCAGCACGAGTCTGCTGGGCGGCTGCTGCCCCAGGGCGTGCTGCCCATCTGGGACATGGACCTCACGCTGAAGGAGATGCGCCGCCTGCTCGATGCCGGCATGACCGGTTTCACCATCACCGACAAGCCTCAGCTGGTGAACCTGCCGGATCTCGACACGGAGTACTTCGCCCCGATGTGGTCGCTGGCCAACGAGGCCGGCTCGGTCATCAACTTCCACATCGGCAGCGGCGGTGCACCCAACTCGGGCAAGTCGTCGCCCGTCGGTGCGGCGTCGAGCGACATCTACTGGCAGTCGTACGGTCCGCAGCGCCGGCTGGCCATCCTGGCCACCCAGTTCTACATGTCGAACGTGCGCGTCATCGTCAACCTGTGCATGGGCAACATGTTCGACCGTTACCCGAACGTGAAGATCGTGTCGGCCGAGAGCGGCATCGGGTGGGTGCCCTTCGCGCTCGAGGCGATGGAGTACCAGCTCGACGAGATGGTCACCGACCCCACCGAGCGCGCGGTGCAGACCCGGCGGCCCACGGAGTACTTCCGCAGCAACGTGTACGTGATGAGCTGGTTCGAGAAGTCGGCGATGCGCGTGCTCGACGACATCGGCGTCGACAACGTGATGCTGATGACCGACATCCCGCACCCCACCTGCCTGTTCCCGAACAGCCGCGAGTACTTCGCCGAAGTCACCCAGAACCTCGACGCCGAGACCCGCCGCAAGATCGTGCAGGACAACGCCGCCCGCGTCTACGGCGTGACCGTTCCGTCCTGAGCTGAACGTCTGACCTGAGCCGGCGCCACGGCCGCCGGCGCCACGGCCGCCGAGAATGCGAAGTGCCCCCGATGCGACGCATCGGGGGCACTGTCGTGTGGAGGGCTGTGCGTGTGCTCAGTGCGTTCCCATGTACTCGCCGAACACATCGAGCGCGGCGACCTCTGCGCTGGTGCCGGAGAACGTGATCTCGCCGCGGTTCATCACGTACGCCGTCTGTGCCATGTCGAGCGCACGGTGCACGAACTGGTCGACGATCAGCAGCGAGGTGCCCTTCTCGTTGACGATGCGGTGCAGGAAGTTGAAGATCTCGTCGACGATGATCGGTGCGAGGCCCAGCGAGGCCTCGTCGACGAGGATCAGCCGCTGGTCGCGGGTGTAGGCGCGGGCCATGGACAGTATCTGCTGCTCGCCACCGCTCATCGTGCCGGCCATCTGGTTGATGCGCCTCCCGAGGATGGGGAAGGCCTCGGCCGCGCGCTCGATCGCTGCGGTCTCGTCGCCGGCGTGGCACTGCATCACCAGGTTGTCGCGGACCGTGAGGCGCTTGTACACGCCGCGGCCCTCCGGGATGTGGCACAGGCCCTTGCGTGCCCGCTGGTTGGGGGGCAGTTTGGTGACGATCTCGCCTTCCATGGCGACGGTGCCCGAGGTCGGCCGTACCAGCCCCGAGACCACCTTCAGCAGGGTGCTCTTGCCCGCGCCGTTGGGGCCCAACAGGGCGGTGACCGACCCGGCCGGCACCGTCAGTGACACGCTGCGCAGCACCGTGGTGTGGTCGTAGCCGGCGACGATGTCGGTGAGCTCCAGGGCAGGTGGCGCACCAGCGGCTGCGGCCGACTGGCTGGCGTCGTCGGTGTTGCTGCTCATCTCAGGCTCCTGCTTCGTTCGAGCCGGCGAGGGCTTCGACGGTTTCCGTACCCAGGTATGCGGCCTGCACCACCGGGCTGCTGGCTGCTTCCTGCGGGCTGCCCTCGAAGATGAGGCGCCCGAAGTCGAGCACGTAGAGGTGATCGCAGATGTCCATCACCAGCGCCATGTCGTGCTCGACCAGCAGGATGCCGCAACCGCGTTCGGCGACCACGCGCTGCAGCAGGGCGCCGAAGCGCTCTGTCTCTTCCCTGTCGAGGCCCGACGAGGGTTCGTCGAGCAGCAGGATGTCGAATGGGCCGGCCAGGCAGCGGGCCAGCTCCACCAGCCGGCGTTGGCCGGTGGACAGCGCACCGGCCTGCATGCCCGCGAGCTCGGAGATGCCGCACAGATGGAGGGCTTCCACCGTCGCAAGATCGCGCACGCGCACGTCGTTGGGGGGTGCGACCAGCTGGGTGAAGATCTTGGCGCCGGCCTGGCTGCTCTCGCGGCCGAGGGCCACGTTGTCGGCGACGGTGAGCGACTCGCACAGCTCCATGATCTGGAAGGTGCGGCCGAGGCCGTGGCGTGCACGCGACCCGGGCGACTGATGCGAGACGTCGTGGCCGTGGAAGCGAATGTTGCCGGTGGTGGGCCGGTTGAGGCCGCTGCACGCGTTGAAGGTGGTGGTCTTGCCGGCACCGTTCGGGCCGATCAGCCCGGTGATGCGGCCCATCGGAGCGGCGAGGGTGACGTGGTCGACCGCGATGAGACCACCGAAGCGGACAGTGAGGTCGGTGACGGTCAATCCGGCGACACCATCGCCAGAAGTCGTGGGCACGGGGCGCCGCAGGTCGGCGTGCGACTCGGCGGCGTGCTCGCCGACGTGCGAGGTCGCCTTGCTCCGGCCGAACTTGGCCTCGAAGAACTTCTGCAGCTTCAAGGGCATCGGGTGCGGGCCACCCTGCATGGCCGTGACGATCGCGAAGAAGCCGAAGATGAACGTGAGCCAGTGGGTGGTGTGCTTGCCCTCGATGTAGGCGGGGATCACCTGCGTGACACCGGCGAAGATCGCGTACCACGGCACCCGGAACGGGGCGAGCGCCAGTACGGCCACGAGGATCAACGACTGGAACGACGAGAAGAACATGCTGTCGGCGCCGATGTTCTGGTTGATACCGCCGTACAGCCCACCCGCCACCGCGGCCATGAACGCACCGACGCAGAACACGATGACGCGGGTGACGTTGATGCTGAGGCCCAGCGTGCCCACGGCCGTCGGCGACTCGCCCATCCCCTGCAGCATGCGGCCCAGGCGGCCGCGGTTGATGGCGGCGATGAGCAGCACGAAGAGCAGCACGACGCCGAGCACGAGCATGTAGTACTGACTGTCGGTCTTCGCCCAGCCCGGCCGTGGCACCCTGCGGCCCTCGGCGAGCACGGTGAACATGTAGGACTGCCGGTAGAACAGCCGCTCGATCAGCAGGCCGAAGCCCAACGTGGCGAGGGCCAGGAACAGGCCCGAGAGCCGGATCGACGGGATGGCGACGAGGGCTCCTACCGGCACGGCGACGAGGCCGGCCAGCAAGAGCGCGATCACCCACGGGATGTCCTGCTGCCCGTGGAACTGGGCGAAGGCCACGGCGCCGATGGCGGCGAAGGCGGCCGTGCACAGCGACACGATGCCGGCAGTGCGCACCAGCAGGCCCAGCGACAACATCAGGATGGCGACCACGAGCGCGGGCGTCCAGTACGGGGTGATGTCGATGCCGCCCCACAGCGGCACGCTGGCCAGCAGGCCGAACACGATGGCACCGGCGCCGAGCCGCAGGGTGATGGGCCCGTGCCACTCCAGCGAGGGCCGCGCCGTGGCTGCAGTTGGCGCTGCCAGTTTGCGTTTCGGCGTGAGCAGCATGATCAGGATCAGCAGGATGAAGCCCCACGACTTGGAGATGCCGGTGAGCGCCGGCTTGGCGATCTCGGCCTTCTGCAGCACGGATTCGCCGACGCCGACGATGAGCCCGCCGAGGAACGTCAGAGGGATGCTGGAGAACATGCCGAAGGCGACGGCGCCGAACGTGTTGACGACCAGCAGCGTGAGCGTGACGCCGTTGAGGCCGAGGAACGGCAGGATCAGCACGCCCGAGGCGGCAGCGAGGGTGGAGCCGATGATCCACGACAGGCGGCGCACCTTGGTGGGGCTGATGCCCTGCAAGTCGACCAGGTCGGGGTCGTCGACGACGGCCCGCATGGCGATGCCGAGGCGGGTGAAGCGGAACAGGGCGTACAGCAGGCCCACCACCACCAGTGCGAACACGGTGACGATGATCTGCACGTAGCGGATGCGCACGTCGGCGATGATGACGACCTCGTTGGCACTGGGCAGGAACTGATCGACCTTGATCGTGTCGCCGCCGTACTTCACCGTGCCCAAGCCCTGCACCACGAGGATGAGACCGGCGGTACCGACCACCTTCCACGCGGTGCGCTGCCTCGACAACGCACGCGAGATGCGCTCCATCAGCAGACCCAGCAACGGGCCGACGATCAGGATGGCGACGAACGCGGAGATCTTCCAGTCCCAGCCGTGCCCGCCGAGCTTCTTGTCACCGTGCATCCAGAAGAACACGTACGCCGCGGCCGTCGCGAGTGCGCCATGGCCGAAGTTGAAGATGCCGGAGGTCTTGTACGTCAGCACCAGGCCCGTTGCCGCGAGACCGTAGATCGCTCCGAATGCGATGCCAGCGACGATGAACGGTAAGAGATCCTTCAACAACGGCCACCCCCCAGGTGTAAGTCGGGCCACAGATTGACCTGCGCCCGACGATGTTGTCAACCTCGCTCGCCGCATTCAGCGAGGGAGCTTGCGTGAGCCCTTGAAATCAGCATACTATTCGGCGGCGGTCGAGTGATACGACTGTCAGAAACGCCCATGCCGAGTCCAGGGGAACGTGCCCGAGTGCACGCTTGATCGCATGAGGCCCGAAACGGGGAGGACCCAGATCCATGTCAGCAAAGAGAGTGAGGTCGCGCTTCGCGATCGCATCCATCTGTGCGTTCTCGTTGGTCGCTGCCGCCTGCAGCGACGACGAGACCACGACCACCACCACCGCCGCGCCGGGCACCACCACTGGTGATACCCAGGCTCCCGACACCACCACCGGCGACACCGCCGGGGAAGACACGACCACCACCGAAGCTGCCATGGTGGCCGACGGCACCGAGGTCGTCATCGGCCTGGTGTACTCCGAGACCGGCCGTTCGGCCTCGTCGTACAACACCGTCGACGACGTCGCCAATGCCTGGGCCGAGTGGGTCAACACCGAGATGGGTGGCGTCGGTGGTCACCCCGTGCGCATCGCTGCGGCCGACGGCCTCAGCACCGGTGAAGGTGCGGCCGCGGCCGCCCGCCAGGTCGTGGAAGAGGAAGGCGCCGTCGGCGTCATCATCCAGGACTCCACGGCGGAGAACGCCATCGCCGAGTACCTCACCACCGCCGGCATCCCGATGATCGGTGGCACCGCCAACGGTCGCCCGAGCGACAGCGGCGAGGCACACTGGCCGAACACGTACTTCAACACTGCTCCCAGCAACCCGTCGTCGGCTGCCGCCACGATGGTGGCTGCCAAGGCGGCCGGTGTCACCAAGTTCGCCGCCGCCGTGTGCGCCGAGGTCCCGGCCTGCGCCGAGGCCGGTGGCCTGTACACCATCGTCGGCCCGATGGTGGAGGTCGAGTACGTCGGTCTGGCCACGGTCGGCGCGGCCGACCCCAGCTACACCGCTCCGTGCCTCGACCTCATCGGCAAGGGCGCCGAGATCATCAACCTGGGCGTCGCCTCGAACACCGCCGTCGCAGTGATGGAGGAGTGCCTGCTGCAGGGGTACGAGGGCTTGTTCGCCTCGGCCTCCAACTCCGTGGTCGCGAACCTGTTCGAGACCGTCGAGGGCCTGCACATGGCCGGCATGATCAACGGCTTCCCGTGGTGGGCGGATGCCCCGCCGGCCCAGGCGTTCCGTGACGCACTCGTCAACTACGGCGACGACATCGACGCCCGCAACCCGTCGGCCACCACCACGTGGGCAGCGCTCGAGCTGTTCCGCAAGGCTGTGGGCGAGAACGGCCCGGCCAAGGACGCCGACATCACTGCCGCCGACGTCATCGACGTGTACCACGCCATCGACGGCGAGACCCTCGACGGTCTGCTGCCCTCGCCGATCACGTACACGACAGAGGGCTTCCAGCCGCTCATCACGTGCTTCTGGATGTTCGAGCTGGTCGACGGCGAGTTCAGCACGCTGACCGAGGGCGAGTCGGGCAACGGCGTCGAGGGCGACCTGCAGAGCTCCTGCTTCACCCTCGGCTGACCCACCCGCGGGCAGAACTGAAGTTCTGCACGTGGTCAGCCACACCCTAGGTAATGCGACGGAGAAGAGCCGGTGGCCGCGAGGCCACCGGCTCTTCCGCGTGTGTGGCCACGTGCAGCGGCCGGAGTGCGGGCGCGGCGGTGCGACGGACTGCGGCGATCTCGGTGGCGTCGGTTCCGACCGGGGTTCAGCGGGCGAGCAGGACGCGCTCGATGAACAGCGCTTGCGCCTCGACCAGCTGCTCCGGCGTGGGCTCGTGCTCGCTGCCCTTGCCTTCGTTGGGGAAGTGCTCGAGCAGGCCGGCCAGCAGCATGCCCCCGGCGCGGCGGTCGAACGGGTAGCTGCGCATCGGACCGAACAGGCCGATGATGGCGATGCTCATGGCGGTGACGGTCTCGCGGCACGGTGCCAGCACCGCCGGCTCGATCGGGAAGCCTTCGGTCCACGCGCGCAGCACGCCGCTGTAGCGGCGGTGCAGCACGCTGAACTCGCGCAACCACTGCCGCAGCCCGGCGGGGTCGGGGTGTGCGCCGAAGCGGGCGAGATCGCGTATGGGGCCGCTCATCTCGGCTGCGCACTCGCGCGCGAGGGCGATCATCAGGTCCAGCTTGTCGTCGAAGTAGCGGTAGAACGTGCCGCGGGCCAGGCCGGCCTCGGTGACGATCTGGTCGACGTTGGTCGCGTCGTAGCCGTTGTCGGCGAACACCTTGGCTCCCGCTGCCAGCAACTGGCGCACCGTGTTGGCGGCCTGCGGGCTGAGCGGCGCGATGGAGGGCTGCTCCAGCGGCTCGTCGTCCTCGGGCAGGGTGGCCAGCGGCCCCATCCGCGGGATCGGTGTGATGTCGGTCGTCTCGGCCTCGGCACGTTCGATGCTGGCCGGCCCGGCTTCCAGGACGGACACCGGGGTGTCGGGGAACAAGGTCAGCTGCAGGCCGATGGCCAGGCTGAGCAACAGCCGCGCATCGCTGATGCCGGGGCGGTACACGTGGCGGATGTAGTTGAACCGGTTGGTGAGCGCGAGAACCAGCGTGGACATCACCGCGGTCTCGTCGCCGGTGTAGCCGCTCGCGATCAAGGTGCGACCGAAGCGCTCCGCGTGTCCTTCGACGAATCGCGCGAGCAATGGTCGCAGCGGTGCCTTCGGCGAGTTGACGTTGGCCCACTCGATGAACATGGCCGAGTAGCGATCGAAGACCCACGACCACTCGCCGAGCCACCAGTGGAGGTTGTCGAACCCCTCCGCCGTCGGCCCCAGCGGCCCCAGCCGGCGGGTCACCCGGGACAGCGCAGTGCCGGCCGACTGCATCAGCTCGATGAAGATCGCTTCCTTGCTCTCGAAGTACTGGTAGAGCGTTGCCCGCGATGTCTCTGCCGCGTGGGCGATGTCGTCCATCGAGGTGCCGTGGAAACCGTCCTCGGTGAAGCAGCGCAACGCGGTGTCGACGATCTGCTGGCGCGTGCGGGCGCCGCGCGAGCCGATGACCGGGCTGCTCGGGCCATAGCTGGTGCGGCGGGTGAACTGCTGCTCGGCCATCAGCGCCACCCAGTTGCGGGGTGCACGGCCGGCCAGGCTGCGGAGCACGGGCGGGCCGCCTCGCGCGCGCGCCGAGAGGGAGGCACCGTGCAGCCGGTCGGCCTGGCTGATGCTCCCCGCGCGTTCACTCGTGACCTCTTCTCCCCGTGGTGCCGGGCCCGCCGTTGGCGTAGTCCGATCGGATATCCATCTGACGTTCGTGTCAGACTACCTCAGGGGTACGGGCAACTCCGTTGTCGGACGCAACCCAAGGCCCACACCATCGCTCCCGCCGCCGGTCGCACCCGATCGCGGCACAGGCCCGGAGGCACCATGACGTTCCAGCCATTGCCCACGATCACCGACGACACCGCCCCCTTCTGGGACGGTGGCGCCGTCGGCGAGCTTCGCATCAACCGCTGCCGGAAGTGCCGCACGTGGTTCCATCCGCCGGCGCCGGTGTGCCCCGACTGCCTGTCGATGGACGTCGGCCCGGAGGTGGCCTCGGGCAAGGCGACGGTGGCCGCGTTCACGATCAACGTGCAGCCGTGGGCGCCCGACATGGAGGTGCCCTACGTGCTCGCCATCGTGGAGCTCGACGAGCAGCGCGACGTGCGCCTGATGACCCGCATGGTCGACTGCGCGCCCGACCAGATCGCCGTCGGCATGCCGGTGGAGGTCACGTTCCAAGCAGTCGACGACATCTGGCTGCCGTTGTTCCGCCCCGCTGTCACCTCGAGCCCGAAGGAGTCCTGATGAGCAACGCTCACAGCCATGTCGGTGAACGAGATGCCGTCATCTCCGGCATCGGCCAATCGCCCGTCGGCCGCAAGCTGGGCCGCACCGGCATCTCCCTCACCGTCGAGGCCGCGCTGGCCGCGATCGCCGACGCCGGCCTCACTCGCGACGACATCGACGGCCTGTCGTCCTACCCGGGCGCCGTCGACTCCTCGCCGGGCATGTCGCCGGTGGGCGTGCCGGAACTGAAGGACGCGCTGCGCCTGAAGGTGAACTGGTTCTCCGGCGGCGGCGAGGTGCCGGCGCAGCTGGGTGCGGTGTTCAACGCAGTGGCAGCCGTCTCGTGCGGGTTGGCCAACCATGTGCTGGTGTTCCGCACCGTCACCGAGTCCAGCGCACAGACGGCCGGCCGCCGAGCCAGCGTGGTGGGGTCCGGTGGTGCTCGAGTGAGCGGCCCGATGCAATGGATGGTTCCGTTCCACGCAGTGTCGGCCGCAAACTGGGTGGGCATGTATGCACAGCGGTACATGCACGAGTACGGCCTGCAGCGCGAGCACCTCGGGCAGATCTCCGTCAACGCCCGCCGTCATGCGATGCTGAACCCGCGGGCCATCTTCCGCGAGCCCCTGTCGCTCGACGAGTACATGAACGCGCGCATGGTGTCGTGGCCGCTCGGCCTGTACGACTGCGACATCCCCTGCGACGGCTCGGTGGCCATCATCGTGTCGCGTGCCGACGCTGCCGCCGACTTGCGCAAGGTGGTGCGCATCGAGGCCATCGGGTCCGCGCTGCACGGGCGCGACAGCTGGGATCAACGCGCAGATCTCACCACCATGGCCGCCCACGACGCAGCACCGATGATGTGGGCGCGCACGGACCTGAAGCCCGCCGACGTCGACTCGGCCCACCTCTACGACGGGTTCAGCTACCTCTGCCTGCAGTGGCTGGAAGCCCTCGGCTTCTTCCCCAAGGGTGAGGCGGCCGGGTTCCTGGCGGCCGGAGAATCCCGCATCGGGTTGGGTGGCGAGCTGCCGTTGAACACCAACGGCGGGCAGCTCTCCGGCGGTCGCATGCACGGCTACGGCTACCTGCACGAGGCGTGCGTGCAGTTGCGCGGCGAAGGCGGCGATCGTCAGGTGGCAGGCGCCGAGGTCTCGGTGGTGGGCGCCGGCGGTGGCCCACTGGCGGGCTGCATGCTGCTGACCGCTGACCGCTGACCGCTGACCCCCCGGGTCTCAGGTGCGCCCGACAGCCCGGGGATTCTGGGGCTGGATCGTTCCAAAACGGCTACTGGGGCTGTTCCGTCCCGCACAGCGGGACGGAACAGCCCCAGTTCGGCCGTCAGTCGACAGGCGAGGTGCGGCGGGCTCAGCCCAGCGCGCCCGATTCGCGGGCGGCGGAGATCTGGTCCCAGTCCAGCCCGGCGTCCATCAGCACCATCTCGGTGTCCTGGCCCAGCTCGGGGGCCGGGCCCTGCGGCACCGTCGGCTCGCCGCCGAACTGCATCGGGGCCGACACCAGCCGGAACTCGAGACCGTCGTTGCCGGTGACCAGCGGCAGGTAGCCGTTGGGCTCGATCTGGGGGTGCTGGTGCACCTCCTTCACGTCGATCACCGGTGCCCACACGCCACTGAAGCCCTCCAGGCGCTGCTTCCACACCTCCAGCGTGTGCTCGGCGAAGATCGAGTCGAGCAGCTGTACGCACTCGCGGCGGTTCTGGAAGCGCACCTGCATGTTGTTGAAGCGCGGATCGTCGACCAGGTCGGGGCGCTGCAGCACGCCGCAGAACTCGCCCCAGAAGCGGTCGGCCTGCAGCAGCACGAAGTAGATCCAGCGGCCGTCGCCGGTCTTGTACCAGTTGGTCAGCGGACTTCCCGGCTCTTCCCGGTTGGGCACCGTGATGCCGTTCAGGTACGGGGCGCTGACCAGATCGGGGCACATCGACCACATGCCCACGTTCATCAGCGACACGTCGACCGTGGTCGCCTCGCCGGTGCGCTCACGCTGGAACAGGGCGGTGCTGATCGCGCCGGCCAGCGTGTTGCCACCCTGCAGGTCGTAGAACGCGGGCGGCTGCGCCGGAGGCGCACCATCGGGTGACGTCTGGGCCAGGCGGGAGGCGAAGCCGGAGGTGGCCCAACCGGCGGCGAGGTCGTAGCCGCCGGTGTTCCGCATCGGGCCGTTGGCACCCCAGCCATGGCCGACCGCGTAGATGATGTTCGGGTTCGCGGCCCGTACGTCGGCCAGATCCAGGCCCAGCTTGGCCCGCACCGACGGCAGGTAGCTGGTGAGGAAGACGTCGCTGCTGGCGGCGATCTTCAGCACCAGTTCGCGGCCGGCCGGGTTGGCCAGGTCAACCGTGATGCTGCGCTTGCCGCGGTTGGGGATCTCGTTGAACGGGTTCGGGCCGGCGGTCTCGAAGTTCAGCATGTTCTTCAAGCCGCGCTGCGGGTCGCCTGTGGGCGGCTCGACCTTGATCACCTCGGCGCCGAGGTCCGACAGGATTGCGCCGGCGGCGGGCACGAACGTCCAGGCGGCGACTTCGAGAACGCGTACGCCTGCGAGTGGCTTCGACATGACTGCTCCTTGGGGAGTGATGAGATTGGTTCGGGATGTCTCCGCGGACGGGGAGAAGGGTAGGCGGTGGTTCAGGGCTGCGCGGAATCGGCGAGGCCCTGGGCCCAAGCGTGCACTCGGTGCCACAACGACACGCGTGTGGGCGCGAAGTTGTGCATGTGTGCCATCCGCTCGCAGCGGAACACAGTGATGTCGGGCGACGACTTGTACGCCTTCGGCTCCATCGCCGGATCGGGCACGACATCCTGCTCGCCGACGCCGACGAACACGGGCACGGTGATGGCGGCGGCTTCGGTGGCCACGGCGCCCGGGGCCACCATCACGATGCCGCACGCCGCCGACGTCGCCGAGCGCCACGACGGCACCGGCCCGCCCGACATCGCGTTCATGTCGAGCGCAACGAGGTCGCGCGCCTCGTCGTCGTGGTGGAACGCCCAGGTCCACACGTGCTCCTGCTCGGTGACTGCTTCGGCGAGCGAATCCGGATCGGTGATGGCGGGGCCGCCGGCCAGCACCTGTGGGTTGACGATGGTGGGCGCCGCGGGGTAGCTCGCACGGGTGATCCAGGGCATGGGCATGTTGGGTGTGCCGGGCCGCGAGGGAACCACTGTGTGGATCGCGCTGTATCCCAGGATCGCCACGGCGTCGAACAGTTGGTGCTGGCCCTGGGCCACGATCGTGAAGCAACCGCCCATCGACTGGCCGATGCCGACCGTGAACGGCTCCGCGATGGCGGGCAGGGCGTCGGTCAGCGAGCCGTCGGCCAGTCGGGCCAGCACGTGCTGCACGGCAGCCTTGTTGCCGAGGGAGATGTGCTCGAACGTGAGCACGTCGGGCTCGAACACCGTGGAGTCGCCGAACTGGAGGTGGTCGATGGCGACGAAGACCCAGCCCCGTTGGCAGTGCCACGCCGCCTCGCCGCCGGCCGGCCAGTCTGGAAGGTCCATCGCGAAGTACCGACGGCAGTAACCGCCCCCGGGGAAGCCGAACGCGACCACCGGCCGGGCGGGCAGGTCGGCCGCCGCCGGCAGATGAACGGTGGCCGCGACCTCGGCAGGGCCGAGCCCCACGGCGTCCGTGACGTCGATCCTCAACTCGATGGTGGTCGTCATTCGTGCGTCCCCTCGCTCGTCGTGCGGTTGCGATTCTGACACAGGAGTCAACTAGCGTCGTCAGCGCACGGGTACCGATCTGGGGCCCCACAACCCCTCACCGCGGTGCCCACCGCAACCGTCGAAGGAGAGCCGATGACCATCGAACGATTTCCCGTCGAGGCGACGCACATCATGATGTTCGCTCGCTCGGTCGGCGACCCGAACCCTGTGTACAGCGACCCCGACTGTCCCGCCGCTCGCGAGTTGGGTGGCGTCATCGCCCCGCCCACGTTCACGATGGCCGGCTCGCAGTTCGACCCCGACAACCCGATCCGACCGAAGATCGGCGAGCCGTGGTTCGGCAGCGGCCGTGAGCCCAGCGGCGCCCATCGCGAGGGCAGCGGCATCCTGCACGCCGAGCAGCACTTCGAGTACCACCGCCCGCTGCTGGCCGGCGAGGTGCTCACCACCGTGATGGTGGAAGGCCGCCGGTGGAGCAAGGAGAGCAAGCGCGGGGGTCTGCTGCAGTTCGAGGAGGCGATCACCGAGTACCGCACCATCGACACCGGCGAGTTGGTGGTCACCGCCGTGATGGTGAAGGTGATGCCGCCGAAGCCCGCCGCCGCCCAGCCCGAACCAACGTCGCCCGAACCAACGTCAAAGGAGTCGTGAACACCATGGCACTGAGCGCATCAACCCTCAAGGTCGGCGACACCCGCACGATGGTGGTGGCCGACAACATCACTCGTACCCAGATCGTGATGTACGCCGGCGCATCGGGCGACTACAACCCGCTGCACAGCGACGAGGTGTACGTCACCAAGGTGGCGGGGTACCCGACGATCTTCGCCCACGGCATGCTCAGCATGGGCGCCACCGGCCGCCTGCTCACCGACTGGGTGGGCGACGGCCGCCTCACCAAGTTCGGTGTTCGGTTCGTGAACCAGGTGTGGCCCGGCGACACGCTCACCGCCACCGCCACGGTGGCGGCCATCCGCGAAGAAGGTGGCCAGCACTACGCCGACTTCACCGTCACCACGCTGAACCAGGACGACAAGCAGGTCGTCACAGGTACCTTCACCGCGAAGATCGACCTCTGAGCGGCACATGGTCGGCGTGATCAAGGGCCTCGAGCCGGGCAAGCGCCCAGCGCTGCTGATCAGCGAGTGTCAGCGCGGCATCCTCGATCCGTCGCTCACCACACTGCCAGGGTTGGCCCAGCAGGTGGCCGAGCGAGGGGTGTTGCACCGCATCGCCCAGCTCGCGGCAGTGTGCCGGGCGCACGACATCCCGGTGTTCCACGTGCACATCGGTCATCTACCCGGCATGGTCGGCTGCGCGATCAGCAGTCCGCTGATGGCCATGTCGCGGCGCTCCGGCGGGCTGGTGGCAGGCACGCCGGTCGCCGAGGTGATGCCCGAGGTGGCCCCCCAGGCCGGCGACATCGTGTGCTCGCGGAAGGCCGGCCTGGCGATGTGGTACGGCACGGATCTCGATTCGTTGCTCCGCAACTGCGGTGTCCGCACGCTGCTGATGACCGGTGTGTCCTCCAACATCGCGCTCTTCGGGGGCACCCTCGGCGGCGTCGATCGGGGCTACCAGGTGGTGATCCCCGAAGACGCCACCGCCGGCACCACACCCGACAGCCACCGCATCATGATCGAGACCACCTATCCCGTGCTGGCCTCGATCACCACCACCGCCGACGTGATCGCGGCGATCTCGGCCAACGCCGCCAACTCAGTGCAGTAGCGCGCCGGCGTAGCCCTGCAGCAGGCGCCGTGCAGTGCGCTGCAGCACCTCGGCGGCGAGCGGCTCGGCGCGCATCCCGTGCTCGTCGACCGCCGGCGAGCGACCCAGTAGCCAACCGCTGAACAGGAAGTGCAGCGCAGCCACCATCTCGATGGCATCGGCGCGAGCGAAGCCGGCCCGAGTGAGCTGGAGCAAGATGGCCTCGTTGATGCGCAGCGAGCCCGGAGCAGGGCCCACCGTCGACAGTGCCCGCGCGGCGACGCCCGGGTAACGGGCGAACGCCGCATCCAGCCGGGTGACGAGGGCCACCACGTTGTCCTGCCAGTCGCCGTCGTTGTCGACGGTGAGGTCGACGCGACGGGTCACCCGTTCGCAGAGGCGCTCGATCAGCTCGCGCTTGCCGTCGACGTAGTGGTACACGGCCGGGCTGGTGATGCCCAGCTCGTCGGCCACGGCCTTGACGGTGAGCGCGTCGAGCCCGTTGCGTTCGGTCAACTCCAGAGCAGCGTCGATGAGATCGTCGAGCGACAGCGGGTCGGGTTGGGTGCCACCGCGGCGGCGGGATTCGATCATCTGATGGCCTCTCTCGGCCGAGCTTGACGAGGCCCATTGAATCATATTCAATGGAACTCCGACGCGCCGCCGGCGCATTGCCGGCTCGAACCGAACGGATGCAACCGCGATGACCCTCGACCTCAAGGCCGCCGAGTACACGTTGGGTGGCCTGCGCCCGTTCCCGGTGGCCATCACCACGGTCGACGGCGGCCGCACCAACGGGTTGATCTCCCTGTCGGGCGGCACGATGAGCATCGTCGCCGAGGCGCCACGTGTGTCGATCAGCCTCACCAAGTACAACCTCACCGACTCGATGGTCACCAGTTCCGGCGTGTTCGCGATGCACCTGTTGGGCAACGACCCCGAGATCATCGACAAGAACCTCGAGATCCTGATGACGTTGGGTGGCACGTCGGGCCGCGACGGCGACAAGATGGGTGGGCTGCGCACCAAGGAAGGTGTCACCGGCTGTCCCATCCTGCTCGACGCGTTGTCGTACGTGGAAGGGCGCGTCGTGCACCGTCTCGACTGCGACGAGTGCACGTTCTACGTGGCCGATGTGGTGGCGAGCGAGCGGCTGAACCGCGGCGGCCGGCTCAACATCGGCGAGGCGTGGGGCAAGCTGCCCGCCGAGTGGCTGGCCGCGTACGAGATCAGTCACCACCCGCAGGTCGCCAGCGCCCGCGCCATGCGCGGCCTGCCGCCACTGGATCACTGAGCCGCATGCCGCTCGCCCCCGTGGGCGGGCCGGCACCTACTTCGCAGACATCACAAAGGGGCACGACATGAGCAACTTCTCACGCGACGAGGTCGAGGCCGCGTTTCGCCACTACTTCCTCACCGGCCCGGTGATGGAGGACTGGATCGCATGGTCGCGGCTGTTCACCGACGACGCGGTGTACTTCGACCACTACTACGGCAAGTTCCGCGGGCCGCGGGAGATCGAGATGTTCCTCGACTCGACGATGATGTACGGCCGGCAGTGCTACACCGCGCTGGAGTGGTACAACATCGAGGGCGATCGAATCGTGTGGAAGGGCCTCAACCTGGCCGACCACCCCGACGAGACCCAGCCGCCGTTCTCCTTCCCGTCGCTGCAGATCATCCACTACGCCGGCGACGGCAAGTGGAAGTCGGAGGAAGACTGGTGGATCCAGTCGGAGATGGTGAAGTTCGCCAAGGGCTACGCCCGCGCCTGCCGCGAGCTCGACCCCGACCACCCGAACAAGATGTCGCGCCGTCACTGGGGCGACATCGAGTGGGCCCGCCCGCCTGCGGGCCATGTGCCGCGCCCGTCGTGGTGGGGGCGCGAGAACGAGGTGCCGCCCGTGAAGCGCGTCGAGGAGATGACCTTCGGCGAGCGCGTCTGACCACATCCGACCGCATCTGACCGCGTCTGACCGCGTCTGACCGCGTCGGCCCGGCGGGAGCCCTGTGCGCTCGCCGGGCCGGCAGCAGTGCCTAGGTCATCACCGAGTCGGGTTGCGCGCCGTCGATGATCACCTTGCGGTGGGCGATCCTCCACGTGCCGTCGACCACCTTGTAGCGGTCGACGTAGCGGCCCCAGTGGTCCAGCCCGATGCGGGTGATGACGGCGAAGTACAGGCGGCCGGTGGCGTTCTGCTCGTCGACGATCTCGATCTTGTGGGTGGCGCCGAAGTGGCGCACGTAGCTCGGCACCGCACCGGTCAGCTTCTCACGGGCGCCGGTGAAGATGAGTGAGATCTCGGCCTTGCCGCTGTAGGTGCGGTCGGGCAGTTCCATCACCGAGACGTCGGCGAACACCTCCAACAGCGGCTCGAAGCGCCCCGCGTCGCCGTTGCTGTTGTAGCTCGTGACCACGTCGCGGATGCTCTCGCGTGCGACGACTTCCCAGAGTTCCATTGCCCCTCCTGCGTCCATCTGCGTACGGGCGGGCCGAGTTGACGCCACCGTCAGACGGTGGCGAGACTAGCCCCACATCCCAATTCGAAGGAGACCACAAGGTGCAGATCCAGGGTTTGAGGGCAATGATCGTCGGCGGCGCGTCGGGCATGGCCCGTGCCACGGCCGAGCGGATCGCTGCGGGTGGCGGCAAGGTCGCCATCCTCGACCGGCCGGGGAGCGCCGGCGCGGAAGTGGCGGCGGCGATCGGCGGCGGCTACTTCGAGTGCAACATCCTCGACTTCGAGGGCACCGAGAAGGTCATCGAGGAAGCCGTCAACTGGCTCGGTGGCCTCGATGCGTGCGTCACCACCGCCGGTGGTGGCATCGGCAAGCGCACGCTCACCCAGGACGGCCCGCACCCGCTCGACGAGTTCCGTGGCGTGGTCGACCTGAACCTCAATGCCACCTTCAACATCAGCCGCCTGGCCGCGTGGCACATGAGCAAGAACGAGCCCAACGCCGACGACGAGCGCGGAGTCATCATCAACACGTCGTCCATCGCCGCCTTCGAGGGCCAGATCGGGCAGATCGCCTACACCGCCTCGAAGGCCGGCGTCGCCGGGATGTGCCTGACCATGGCCCGCGATCTCGGCTCCTTCGGCATTCGCGTGAACGCAATCGCCCCCAGCCTGTTCGACACCGGCATCACCGCCGGCATCCCCGACGACTTCAAGGCGCCGCTCGTGAAGGACGCGGCGTTCCCGAAGCGCATGGGCCGCCCTGACGAGTACGCCCGCCTGGCGCTGGCCATCATCGACAACCCGATGCTGAACGGTGGCTGCATCCGCCTCGACGCGGGCCAGCGCTTCGCTCCCAAGTGACCCCAGCGCTCGGCGCTGACTACGAATGCAGCGGCCCGGCCCGGCCCGGCCCGGCCCGAGTTCGAGGGGCCGGGCCGTTCCGCGTTCGCAGTGGCGCCAGGCACGCCCACCACAGCCGCTGTCAGGTGGGGCGCTGGTCTCTCGCGCGAGCGACGACGGCGCTCATGTTGGCGGTGAGGGTGTCGCTCTGGGCGCCCGAGAAGCCGGCTTGGGCGGCGATCTCGTAGTGCCGGGCGAGCGCCGCCCGCACTGGCAAGGTGGAGGTCTCGGCCCAGTCGCGGCGCATGGTGGCCACCATCTCCGGGCTCTGCTCGGCGATCGCCTGCGCCAGCGACAGCGCGAACGGCAGCAGGTCTTCCGGGGCCACGACGTGGTTCACCAGGCCGATGCGCAAGGCGGTCTCGGCGTCGACGAAGTTGCCGGTGAGTGACATCTCGCGAGCTTTGGCCATGCCCACCCGCCGGGGCAGCTCCACCAGCACGGGGCCGGGGTAGACGCCGACGCGAAGGTGGGTGTCGGCGAAGGCGGCAGCGGTGGAGGCGACCATGAAGTCGCACGACAGCGCGATCTCGAAGCCACCGGTGACCGCCGGGCCGTTGACCGCGGCGATCGTCGGCACGCCGGACGTGGCGACGCTGTCCACGAACGGCGGTAGGTCGACCAGACGATCGGTGCCCAGGTTGCGCAGGTCGAGACCGGCGCAGAACGCCTTGCCCTCGCCGGTGATGACGATGGCGCGTGCGTCCTGGCAGTCCTGCATCGCGGCGACCAACGCGGTGGCGAGCTCGACGTTGACTGCGTTGCGCGCTGCCGGGCGGTTGAGACGGATGAGCGCAACCTGATCGTGGCGCTCGACGACGACCACCGGTGCGGGTGCGGGTGCGTCGGTCATGGCATGCCGCCGTCGACCGGCAGGATCGCGCCGGTGGTCCAGCTGGAGGCGTCGCTGGCGAAGTACAGCGCGGCGCCGATCACCTCGTCGGGATTGCCCGGGCGCTGCATCGCGAACGTCGCCTCGTGGTGCGCCTTCACCGCCTCGAGGTCCCACGCCTTGCTGATGTCGGTGAGGAACGGGCCGGCTTGGATGCAGTTGACCCGCACCTTGGGGCCGAACGCATGGGCGAAGCCGATGGTCATCGCGTTCAGGCCGGCCTTTGCCGCCGAGTAGGGGAGAATGGTGGGGCCGGGGCGGACGGCGCCGCCACTGCTGACGTTGATGATGCTGCCGCCGGCGCCCTCGGCCATGCGCGTGCCGACGTTGGCCATCAGCCGGAACGGGCCCTTCAGGTTGACGTCGAACACCTTGTCGTAGAGCGCCTCGGTGTGGCCGGCCAGCGACTCGTACAGCGGCGACATGCCCGCGTTGTTGACCAGGACGTCGATGCGCCCGAAGCGCTCGTAGGCCATGTCGACCAGCCCGTCGAGCTGCCCCCAGTCGCCCACGTGGCACCCGTAGGCCATGGCCTGCCTGTCGGTGGTGGACATGATCTCGTCGGCCAACTCCTGGCAGTTCTCCAGCTTGCGGCTGGCGATGATGACGTGGGCGCCCACCGCGGCGAAGGCCTTCACCATCTCGCGACCGAGGCCCCGCGAGCCGCCGGTGACGAGTGCGACCTTGTCGGTGAGCAGGAAGCGGTCGCGCGGGTCGGGGTGGTCGGGCATGCGGAAATCTCCTCGATCTCGGGTGTGAGCGATTCTGACATGTGTGTCAAACTGACCTCGGGTCGAGCGTCAGGGGGACGTCATGGGTGCAGTCGTCGGTCGAGGGAACAAGCCGTTGCGAGTGGGGATCGTGGGCGTGGGGTGGGGCTCTGTGGTGCAGACCCCGGCGTTCCGCATGGTGCCTCGGTTCGAGGTCGCAGCGCTCTGCTCGCGGCGGCTGGAGCGCGTGCAAGCCGCGGGCGAGCAGCTCGGCATCCCCGACGTCAGCACCGACTGGCGCACGTTCGTGCAGCGCGCCGACCTCGACGTGATCTCGGTCGCAACGCCGGTCGACCTGCACCACGAGATCACGATGGCCGCCATCGCTGCCGGCAAGCACGTGCGGGTGGAGAAGCCGCTCGGGCTCTCGCCGCAGCAGACCGGCGAGATGCTGGCGGCCGCCGAGGCCGCCGGGGTGGCGCACGCGGTGTGCTTCGAGGGCCGCTGGGAGCCGGCCCGGTTGAAGATCTGGGAGATGGTCCGCGCCGGCCATCTCGGTCAGGTGTACCTCGGCACCGGGCGCACGGGGGCCGACTTCTGGCACCCGACACGCGGCGTGCAGTCAGAGTGGATGTACCGGCAGGCCGAAGGTGGCGGGTACCTGATGGGCATGGGCTCGCACGACATCGACTTCATGTGTGCCCTGTTCGGCGAGCCAGAGGCCGTGTGTGCCGACGTGCGCACCAACGTGCCGCAGCGCACGCGGCCCGACGGGTCGGTGCTCGACGTGGATGCCGACGACACGGCCGTGCTGCTGCTGCGCATGCGCAACGGGATGCTCGTCAACATCCTCACCACGGCCATCGCCTACCAGCGAAACTTCAAGGCCTTCGAGGTGTACGGCAGCAACGGCTCGATCACGATGGACGGGTTGCTGATGGGCGGCGATCACTCCTCGATCGTGGCCAGCACCGTCGGTTCGGCCGAGCCGGTGGTGGTCGCGCACAGCGACCGCACGGCTGCCAGCGGGATGGAACCCCCGGCTCGTCGGGCCGGCCCCTCCATCGCGTCGTTGGCCTTGATGCTGGAGGACTGGTTGCCGGCCTTCGACGGGCAGCCCACCGACGTGCCCACACTCGTGGACGGCCATCGCGTGCAACGCATCGTCGACGCCGCCCGGCGCAGCTCGGCCGGCGAGGGCTGGGTCGGCCTCTAGCGCGGCGGAGTGGGTCAGCCGCCCGCAGGCGGGGCAGCGAGCGTCGTGTGCAGCGTCGCCACCAACGTGCCCACGTCGCCGAGCGACCGCAGGAGATCGTTGAGGTGGGTGCAGGTGGATGTGCCGCGCAGTTCGGCGCGCACGAGGTTGCGCACCTCGCCGACGTGGTGGCCCACCAGGCGGGTGGCGCTGGCCGCGGCCACCGGGCACTCCACCCACGGCAGCACGCGGGGCACGGCATCGCATGCGAGCACGATCGACGTGTCGGGGTCGACCACGGCTGTCAGCGAGTACTCGTGCAGCACCGTCTCCTCGCCCGTGGTGTCCACGTGAGTGTCGCGGAACATCGCCCGCACCTCCCACTGCTCGCCGACGGTGACGTCGACCAGGCGGCGGCGACGCATCGAGCCGGTGCCCAGGGGCGCGATGTCGTGCCAGCCGAGCGGGTCGGAGGCAGGCTCCAGCGGGGGAGCCGGCGGCCCCAGCGGCACCGGGATCGCACCGTGCTCGCGGGCAGCAACCAGCATCGTGCCCTCACTGCGCCATCCCGAGCAGATGTCGGACTTGAGGTTGTACCCACCTTGGTCGGGCGGCAGCGCGCCGCTGTAGAGGTGGGCGTACCCCGAGATCAGCGCAGCCACCGGTAGGTCGTCGAGCAGCAGCGACAGGGGGTTGCCTGCCGCGACATCCGAGGGGAACAGGCGGTGCACCGCGTCGCGGAACCCGCCGGCGACGATCAGTCCGAGCAGCTGATCGCCCTGGGCCCGCGCGGGAGTGGTGGCCAGTGCCGCCAAGGTGTGCCCGCTACCCACCGTGGCGTGCACGTGGGCGCGGTCGGTCTCGATCTGGCCGGTCGCGTGGGTGACCAGGTCGCGCGCTGCGCCGTCGAGCGTGAGGCCTCCGGGCCGATCTGCTCCCGCGCCACCGAACAGCATGTCGATGTGGCTCGTGCGCCGGATGGAGCCGGCTCGGCGCGGTACGGTGGTGCCCAGGGGTGCCGTCATCGCGCTGGGCAACACGCGCGATTCGTCCGGCTTGCTCTCATCTGACATCGTCGTCAACAATAGGGGTTCTATGCACCTGGCATCACTGGTCGAGATGGTCGAATCCGGATTCGACGAGCGTGCCTTGTTGGGCACCCACGAACACCCCGTCACCGGAGCCCAACTCGGGCAACTCGTTCGCGCCGGGGCGTCGACGATCCAAGGAAAGTACACGTCGCTGGTCTACGCCGGCGAGAACCACCCTCTGCTGCCGGTGGCGCTGCTCTCGGCAGCATGGGCGGGCATCCCCTTCGTGCCGGTGAACTACCGCCTCGAAGACCACCACCTGATGTCGCTGATCGACCGCCAGCCAGGAGCACTCGTGTTGGCCGACCAGCACACCGCAGCTCGTCTCGGCGATGTGAAGGAACCCGTGCTCGTGTTCGACGAGTGGCTGCACTCGTTCCCCGCCGAGGCGCCTGCGATCGACCCGCCGTTCGACGACGACGAGATCGCGGTCGTGCTGTACACCAGCGGCACCACCTCGGAGCCGAAGGCGGCGCTGCTGCGCCACCGCCACCTGATGGCGTACCTGCTGGGCTCGGTGGAGTTCGGCGGCGCGAACGACGACGAGGCCGTGCTGGTGTCGGTGCCGCCCTACCACGTGGCGGGCGTCGCCAACATGCTCAGCAACCTGTTCAGCGGCCGCCGCCTGGTGTACCTGCGTGCGTTCGATGCCAAGGTGTGGCTGAACACGGTGCGCACCGAAGGCGTCACCCACGCGATGGTGGTGCCCACCATGTTGGCCCGCATCGTCGAAGCGCTCGACGGCGCGGAGGCCGACGTGCAGACACTGAAGTCGCTGTCGTACGGCGGCTCGAAGGTGTCCGAACGCGTGCTCACCACCGCGCTGCGGGCGTTTCCCGCCACCGGCTTCGTCAACGCCTACGGCCTCACCGAGACGGCGTCCACCATCGCCGTGCTCGGCCCTGACGACCACCGGGCGGCCATCAGCTCCGACGACCCGGCCATCCAGCGCCGCCTGTCGTCGGCCGGCCAGGTGCTGCCATCCATCGAAGTCGAGATCCGCGATGACATGGAGCAGCCGCTGCCCGCCGGCGAGACGGGCATGATCTACCTGCGCGGTGAGCAGATCGCCGGCGAGTACTCGTCGGGCAGCGTGCTCGACAGCGACGGCTGGTTCTGCACCCGCGACCGCGGCTCGGTCGACGCCGACGGCTACCTGTTCATCGAGGGCCGCGCCGACGACACCATCATCCGTGGTGGCGAGAACATCGCTCCTGCCGAGATCGAGACCGTCATCCTGGCGCACCCCGACGTGATCGAAGCATGCGTGGTCGGCCTGCCCGACGACGTGTGGGGTCAGCGCATCGTCGCCGCCGTCGTGCTGCGCCCCGGTCGCACGGAAGACGCCGAGGCGCTGCGCGACTTCGTGCGCGCCGAACTGCGCGGCTCGAAGACCCCCGACACCATCGTCTTCCGCGATTCGCTGCCGCACACCGACACCGGGAAAATGCTGCGCCGAGTCGTGTTGACCGACCTCAGCAGCCCTACCGTTTCGTGAGTGACCGGCGCGCCAGCGCCGATCGAAGGAGATACAGCAAGATGTCGATGACCGTCAAAGCCGGTAGCCGTCTGTTCGGCGCCACCAGTACCACTGAGATGATCGTGGTGCGTGCGCCCGCCGGCGAGATCGAGCTCACGATCGGTGGGCACCCTGCACTGCTCGACGCCTCGGGCCGCGACGGCTCCACCGACGTGGCCGAGGGCCACGGTGGCGGCGCGGCCATGGGCAAGCGCTACGTCGACGAAGCTGGCAGCATCGAGCTGCTGTGCACCAAGGCCGGCGACGGCCTGCCGGCACTCGCCGGCGAGCTGCTGGCGTTGAAAGACGCCAAGCCGCTGCCCGCCAGCGACTGACCACTGCGCGGTCCTTCCTGCCGCACCGCCTGCCAGGCCACCCCTGGCGGGCGTTGACGCGCGGTGGGTCAGCCGATCTCGTCGATCAGGCCCCACGCCAACGCAGTCGGCGCGTCGATGCTGACGGTGGACAGTGCCAGCAACGCGGTGCGCTGGCGGCCGATGCGGCCGGTGATGCTGACCGTGCCGCCGGCGCCCGGGATCAGGCCGAGGCCCAGCTCGGGCAGCGCGATCCGGGTGTCGGGGTGCGCGATCACCCGCCCGGCGAAGGCGGCCATCTCGATGCCTCCGCCCATCGCCGCGCCGTGCAGTCGTGCGACGGTGCGCTCGCGCAGGCGGTGGATCAGGCGCGCCGGGCTTCGGGCCAGCCGGGTGTGATGCGCCGTCGCCGGGTCGAGGCGGCTGCCGAACTCGCCCAGGTCGCCTCCGCTGCAGAACGACGGGCCGTTGCCGCAGAGCTCGACTGCGGCGATCGAGTCGTCGAACAGGGCCAGTTGCAGCGCTGCCGTCAGCTCGTCGCGCAGCCGGGTGGAGATCGCGTTGTGCCGGTGCGGACGGTCGAGGCGCACCACCAGCAGTGGGCCGGCGCGCTCGACCTGCACGGTGGGCCTGTCGTCGGCGGCTGGGCGGTGGGTGGCGCTGGCGCGCCACGCCGCGAATTCGGGCCCCGCCTGGAGGGTGGAGTACACCGCCGATTCCATCGCCAAACCTGCCTCGACGTCGCCGCCAGGGGTGCCGCGCAGCAGCACGGCCAGCGCCGTCGACGCCAGTGGATTGCGTTGCACGACGGCCAACGTGCTGTCGAGGTCGGCCTCGGCCACCACCAGGTCGGCGCCGGCGGGGCCGGACGCACCCGTCGCCGTGCCCGCCACGATCACCACCACCGGCAGTGCTCCGGGCGCCGTCAGCGCGCCGGTCACTCCGGTCACCACCACGGCGCTCACGCCGCCGGCGCCACCGACACGCTCGTCGACGAACACGTCGCGGACGAACTCCTCGTACTCGTGCAGGGCAAGGTGCAGGGCGGCGATCCGGCCAGGCTACTGCGCAGCCGCCCGCAGCCGCCCGCCCCGCACCCCGCGGAGAACTCAAGTTCGCGCGGAGAACTTAAGTTCGCGGGGGCGCGGAGAACCTAAGTTCGCGGGGGCGCGGAGAACTTAAGTTCGCGTCTTCGGGGTGGGCTTCTTGCGGCGGTCGGGCAGCGCGGCGGCGTCGGTATCGGTGTCGTAGTAGTCGATGAGGTCTTCGGGGTTGCTCTCGATCATGTACGTCATCTGCTGCTGCCAGTGGCGGCGAGCCCCGTCGGCGTCGCCGGTGTCGATCAGGTTCAGCAACTTGGCGTACGAGCGCGCGGCCCGCTGCATCAGCGGCTTGTCCGCCCTGCGGGCACCCAGCAGGTAGCGGTTCTCGACCAACTCGTTGAGCAGCTTGGAGAACAGGGCGAGCGTGGTGTTGCGGGCGCGCTCGACGATCAGCGTGTGGAAGCGACTGGCAGCTGCCGCGAAGGCATTCCGATCGTCGGCATCGGCGGCTTCCTTGGCGGCCTCGGCTGCCTCGCGCAGCGCGGCCAGATCGTCGTCGTCGTGCGACGACGCGAGCCACGCGGCGAGCTCGGGCTCGATCAGGCGTCGTGCCATGTCGAGGTCGGAGAACGTGGTGTCCTGCAACTGCAACACCACTGCGAACGACTCGGACAGGCGTGAGACGTCGGGCATGGTGACGGTGCCGCCACCGCCGCGGCCGCGTTTGATGTGGATCAGTCCCTGTGATTCCAGGATGCGCAGCGCCTCCCGCAAGGTGGTGCGGGCGATGCCGAACGCTTCGGTGAGCTCTTCCTCGGTGGGCAACCTGGTCCCGATGGGCAGCTCGCCATTGACGATGCGGCGGCGCAGCACACCGGCGACGGCCTCGCCAGTCTTGTGCACCCGCGGGCTTGCCGCCATCGCAACCATGTGTCGTCCTCGTTCCGGCCGGACCGCTGCCCACTGCTCTTGGTCCACGGCAATCGTGTGCGAAGCCTAGAGGTCGCTGGGCGCCCGGTGACGCATGAGCGCGCGTGGTCGACGTGACCCGAGATCGGACATGGGGCTGAAATGGTCCGTTCACTACTGTGCTGGCATGACCAGCGACTCGTTCCGCGCGTTCCGCGCCAACACCTCCGGCGAATCCATCGAGCGTGGCGTCGTCACGATGACGACCGACGAACTGCCTGCCGATGGGGTGCTGGTGGAGGTGCACTGGTCCAGCGTCAACTACAAGGACGGCCTGGCGTCCACCCCCAGCGGCAAGGTCGCCCGCGTGTCGCCGATGGTGCCCGGCATCGACCTGGCCGGCGTGCTGCTGGAGGCCGCCGGCGATCTGCCTGCCGGTACCGAAGTGATCGCCCACGGTTACGACATCGGTGTCGCCCGCCACGGCGGTTTCGCCGAGCTGGCGCGGGTGAAGCCCGAGTGGTTGGTGCCGCTGCCTGCAGGGCTCACCGCCCGCGAGGCGATGATCATCGGCACTGCCGGCTTCACCGCCGCCATGTCGGTCATCGCTCTGCAGCACTACGGCATCACTCCCGCTGCCGGCCCGGTGCTGGTCACCGGCGCCACCGGAGGCGTGGGCAGCACTGCGGTGGGCATGCTGGCCGGCCTCGGCTTCGAAGTGGTCGCCAGCACCGGCAAGCCCGCCGAAGCAGGCTGGCTGACAGACCTCGGTGCCACCTCCATCATCGACCGTGCGGAGCTGGCCGAGCCGGGCAAGCGTCCCCTGGAGAGCACCCTGTGGGCCGCAGCCGTCGATTGCGTCGGTGGTGTGCCGCTGGCCAACGTGCTGAAGAAGATCCACTACGGCGGCGCCGTCGCCGCCTCCGGCCTCACCGCCGGCAACGACCTGCCCACCACGGTGCTGCCGTTCAT
>JAUSLQ010000034.1 GCA_030645675.1 Actinomycetota bacterium
CCCGACCTGGTGTGCTTCGCCAAGGGCGTCAACTCGGGCTACGTGCCGCTCGGTGGCGTGGTCATCAGCGACAAGGTCTCGGCCACGTTCCGCGACCGTGTCTACCCCGGCGGGCTCACCTACTCGGGCCACCCGCTGGCCTGCGCGTCGGCCGTGGCGAGCATCAACATCTTCAAGGAAGAGGGCATCATCGAGCACGCCCGCTCGCTGGGCGCCGACGTGCTGGGGCCGGGGTTGGAGAAGCTGAAGGCCAACCACCCCAGCGTCGGCGACGTGCGCGGCCTGGGCGTGTTCTGGGCCCTCGAGCTCGTGAAGGACCCCACCACCCGCGAGCCGATGGTGCCGTTCAACGCCGCCGGCGCGGACGCCAAGCCGATGATGGAGCTGCTGGGCGCGTGCAAGGCCAAGGGCCTGTGGCCGTTCACCCACTTCAACCGCCTGCACGTCACCCCGCCGTGCAACACCCGGCCCGACGACATCGAAGAAGGCCTGGCCATCCTCGACGAAGCGCTGAACATCACCGACCAGTACTGCGCCGGCTGACCCGACAGGCGAACGGCGGGCGCGAGGAAACCCTCGCGCACCCCTTTGCCACACTCGCCCGATGGGACGCAACAGCCAGCAACGTCGCGCACAGAAGCAGCGCCAACATGCCGCCCGCCAACGCACCGCGCCGCTGCGCAGGCCGGGCGCGGGTGGCGGCCCCACGCTCGACGAGCTGATCGGCCTGGCCTGCGGGGCCGCCGTCGGGCCGGCAGCCGACAAGGTGCTGTTCGGCCGGGCAATGGCCGTGCTGCACCAACTGGAGGCCGAGCCCGACGAGCTCGATCGGCCCGGCACACGCGTCGCGCTGGCGCTGCGCACCATCACCGAATCGATGCTGGAAGATGGCTGGCAACCGGCCGACCTGGTGCACGTGGTGAAGCGTGAGTGGACGCTGCGCACCAGCCGCCTGGCGGTGGCCCTCCTGGCCGAGCACTCGCGACGGTTCGATGCGCCGCAGCGGGCGCCCCACCAGTGGCTGGGCCAGCTGCAGGATCTGGGTGTGGTCGATGCCGCGGGTGCGGTCGTGGGGGGCCGCGGCGATCTCGTGGCCACCTGGGCGCGCGCCGAGCGGCTGCACCCCGACGACGCGATGGTCGCAGCGGTACAGCTACTGGGCCAGCTGCGCCAGCTGCCGCGGCTTCCCCTCGTGGTCACCGCGCCATCGAAGTGGGGCGCCACCAACCGCGGGCTGGCCGAACCGCGGTCCACCGAGGGCATCGATGCGAAGGCGCTGAAGCTCATCCGCGCGCTGCTGGCCAAGGCCGAGGCCACCAGCTTCGAGGCCGAAGCGGAGGCGTTCACCGCCAAGGCGCAGGAGATGATGACCCGCCACTCCATAGATGCTGCCGTCATCGCCTCGGCGGCAGCCGGCAGCGGGGTGGCCGCGGGCGTGGTCTCACGGCGGGTGCACATCGACAACCCGTACGCCGACGAGAAGGCCACGTTCCTGTCGGCCATCGGCTCGGTCAACGGGGTGCGCAGCGTCTGGCTGCCGTACGCCGGTTTCTGCACGATGATGGGCTTCCCGGTCGATCTGCAGCTCACCGATCTGCTGTTCACGTCGCTGCTGGTGCAGGCCACGCACGCATCGGCAGTCGCCACTGCGGCCGACCGGCGGCTCAGCACCGCCTCGTTCCGCCGGGCCTTCCTCATCTCGTTCGCCCACCGCATCTCCGAGCGGCTGGAGGCCGCCCGCCAGCATGTCTCGGCCGAAGCCCAACAGCAGTACGGCGCGTCGCTGGCCCCGGTGCTGGCCAACCGGCAGGCGGCAGTGGAAGCAGCCTACGAAGAGGCCTTTCCCGATGCCCGGCCGATGCGCAGCCGCAGCCTCAACGCCGAGGGCTGGCATGCCGGCAGGCGCGCGGCCGACGCCGCCGACATCGGCGCCGGCGCGGCGATCACGCCCGGCGGAGGCTGCTGACCCGGCCTACTCCCCGGTTGCGCCGTCGATCGACTGGCGGATGAGGTCGGCGTGGCCGTTGTGGCGGGCGTACTCCTGCATCAGCTTCACGAGGTTCCACCGAACGCTGCGGTGGTTGCCGCGGCCCACGTCGTCGGGGCTGGTGCCCGCGAGCACGGCATCGGCTGCGGCACACTCGGCGCGCCAGGCTGCAAGCGACGGCTCCACCATCTCGACGGTGAGGTTGTCGAAGTCGCCGTCCGGCCCGCCCTCGTCGTACGGGCCGTAGCTGAACGTCAGGTCTACCCCGCCGATGGCGAACACGGCGTACACCCGCTCCATCTCGGTGAGGTGACGGATCAGGCCCAGCAGCGACATCGACGTGCCACCCAGCCCGTTGCGGATCAGGTCGACCGCGGACACGCCATCGCACTTCTCCGCCGCCGCGCGGCGATGGAACTTCAGCCACCCCAGTAGAACATGCACCTCGTCGCCGTCGGTGGGGTCGTGCCGCACGTCGTCAGTCATCCCGCCACGATAGGCAGCCTCCCCGATCACCGGCGCACTTGTCGGACAACCGACTTGTCTGCCAACCGGGCTCGCATCGACCGGGCCGCTGAGCGCCTGCCAGACTTCCCGCGTGACCGACACCAGCCACCTGCCGCGCACCACACCCAACGACGCCACCGCGCACACGCGCGCAGCGAACGCGCAGGGCATCCCCCCGTTCGACCCGGCCGACTTCGATCGCGCCGAGCGTGGCCTGGTCGCGCAGCACCCGACGGGCGTCATCGAAGGCCCCTTCGGCGCGGCATGGAACACCGCCAAGTACGACTTCATCCAGCGCGGCGCACCCAACCCCGAGACGGTGCACCCCAGCCTGTGGCGCCAGGCCCAGCTGAACAACATCCACGGGCTGTTCGAGGTCGCCCCCGGGTGCTGGCAGGCCCGCGGCTACGACATCAGCAACATCACGTTCATCGCCGGCGACACCGGCTGGGTGATCGTCGACCCGCTGACCACGACGGTCACCGCCGCCGCCTGCCTGGAGCTGGCCAACGAGCAGCTCGGCGCCCGCCCGGTGACCGCCGTCATCTACACCCACAGCCACCTCGACCACTTCGGCGGGGTGCTGGGCGTCACCACCCAGGAGGATGTCGACGCCGGCCGCTGCCAGGTGATCGCCCCCGAGCACTTCATGCGCGAGGCCGTGGCCGAGAACCTGCTGGCCGGGTTCGGCATGAACCGCCGCTCGCTCTACCAGTTCGGGCCGCTGCTTCCGCCCGGCCCGCGCGGCCATGTGGACTGCGGGCTGGGCAAGGCCATCCCGCTGGCGGGCGTGGGCCTGATCGTGCCCACCATCGACATCACCTACACCGGCCAGGAGCTGGTGGTCGACGGTGTGCGCATCGTGTTCCAGCTGACCCCGGAGACCGAAGCGCCGGCGGAGATGAACTTCTTCTTCCCCGACCACGGCTGGCTGTGCATGGCCGAGAACTGCTCGCACAACATGCACAACCTGATCCCCATCCGCGGTGCGCAGGCCCGCAACTCGCTGGCCTGGAGCACGTACATCGACGACGCGATCGAGCTGTTCGGCGACCGCACGGAGGTGATGTTCGCGTCGCACCACTGGCCCCGGTGGGGCACCGACGACGTGCGCGAGTTCCTGTGCCGCCAACGCGACCTGTACCGCTGGATCCACGACCAGACGCTGCGGCTGGCCAACCACGGCTACGTCGCCACCGAGATCGCGGAGATGCTGCAGCCGCCGCCCGAGCACTACGAGCAGAGCCACACCGTCGGCTACTACGGCAGCCTGGTGCACAACGTGAAGGCCGTGTACCAGCGCTACCTCAGCTGGTACGACGGCAACCCGTGCCACCTGCACCCGCACCCGCCGGTGGAGGCAGGCACCCGCTACGTGCAGCTGGCCGGCGGCGCCGACGCGCTGCTGGCTGCGGCCCGCACAGCCTTCGACGCCGGCGACTACCGCTGGGTCGCCGAGCTGGTGAACCACCTCGTGTTCGCCGAGCCCACCAACACCGCCGCCCGCGCGCTGCAGGCCGACGCGCTGGAGCAGTTGGGGTACCAGAGCGAGTCGGCCACGTTCCGCAACGCCTACCTGATGGGTGCCCAAGAGCTGCGCCACGGCTACCCACCACGCCTGCCCGCCGGCAACCGTGGCATCGTGCGCGCACTGCCGATCGACCAGTTGCTGGCCGTCACCGCCATGCGGCTGAAGGCCGAAGAGGTTGGCGGTGTCGCCATCACCGTCAACCTGATGTTCACCGACATCGACGAGCAGTGGGTGCTGGGCCTGTCGAACCGGGCATTGCACTACCGGCCCAGCCGGCAGTCGCCCGACGCCCACGTCACGATCACCACCACCCGCGAGGCGTTCTCGGCGGTGGTGGCCGGTGAGCGGACCCTGGATGCCGTGGTCGCGTCGGGCGAGCTGAGCGGCGAAGGCGACCTCGGCGCACTGCGGGTGATCGTCGAGCACCTCGACCACTTCAGCAGTGGCTTCCCGATCGTCGAGCCCTGAGCATGCTGCGCATCGACGATCACGACGGTGTGCGGGTGCTGCGCCTGGAGCGCCCCGAGCGGCTGAACGCCTTCGACCATGTGCAGTACGGCGAGATGGCGGACGCGCTGCTCGCCGCCGACGCGGACACTGGCGTGCACGTGGTGGTGCTCACCGGCACCGGCCGAGCGTTCTGCGCCGGCGCCGACCTGACGTCGATCCAAGACCCTGCGCTGGCGGTGCAGTACCAGCCCCAGTTCGACCGCATGCTGGATGCACTGGCGGCTATCAGCATTCCAGTGGTGGCGGCGGTGAACGGCCTGGCGGTGGGCGTGGGGGTCACCCTGCTGCTGCAGTGCGACCTGGTCCTGGCCGACCCGGAGGCCCGCTTCCGCACCCCATTCGCCGCGCTGGGCACCGCGCCGGAGGCCGGCAGCAGCTTGCTGCTACCCCAGCGGGTGGGCGCCCAGTTGGCCAACTGGATGCTGCTGACCGGTGAGTGGGTCGACGCCCAACGGGCGCTGCAGGCAGGCCTGGTGGCCGCGATCAGCCAGCCTGGTGCCGTGCAGGAGGAAGCGATCGCGGTCGCCCAGCGGATCGCCGCCCATGCACCCCAGGCGGTGGCGGTGGCGAAGCGCCTGGTCGCGCACGGCCGCGCCGACCTGGTGCGCGCCGCCCGCGATCGCGAAGTGGAGGCCGCCCGCCGGCTGCACATCGACGGCGTCACCGGCTGGCAGATCGGCAGCTGACCGCCGTCGAACGCCTGCGGCACGCCTGCGGCAGGTCAGCGGCACGCCTGCGGCAGGTCAGCGGCACGTCTGCGGCACCGAAGGTTGCGGCACATGGCATCGGCTTCTCGGGCTCAATCGTCCCAATCGGGCTTCTACTCCGCACTCCGTCCCGGAGTCGGAGACGAATCAGCCCGAGAAGGGCACACGAACACCCGACCTATCGCGGGCGCCACCGAGACGCCCGGCGTCAGCCGACGTGCCAGGTGCCGTTGCTGCGCAGCAGCGCACCCAGATCGCCCGGGCCCTTCTTCTCCGATGCCTGGGCCACCTGCGCGCCCACCATCTGGCCGTAGTCGCCACGCTGCACGTCGCGGAAGATGCCGAACGGCGTCGGCGAGTGGTCGTCGTGCGACAGGCGGGCCAGTGCGAAGGCCAGGCCCGGGTCGTGACGCTGGGCGTCGTGCACCAGCACCGCGTCGAGGCCGACCTCGCCGACCTCGACGATGCGCAACTGGCCGTCGGCGCCCATCATCACCCCGCTGTGGCCGTCGACGCCGAAGCGGATGGGCTCGCCGTGCACCAGGTCGATCATCATCTCCGAGCGGGCGTGCTTGCCCGTCACCCCGTCGAAGGCGGCGTCGTTGAACACGTTGCAGTTCTGGTAGATCTCGACGAACGACGAGCCCTGGTGGGCGTGCGCCGCCTTGAACGTGGCCATCATGTGCTTGCGGTCGAGGTCGTGGGTGCGAGCGACGAACGACGCCTCGGCGCCGAGGGCCACGGCCAGCGGGTTGAACGGGTGGTCGATGGAGCCGAACGGCGTGCTCTTGGTGATCTTGCCCTCTTCCGAAGTGGGCGAGTACTGGCCCTTGGTGAGGCCGTAGATGCGGTTGTTGAACAGCAGGATCGTCAGGGTCACGTTGCGGCGCAGGGCGTGGATGAGGTGGTTGCCACCGATGGACAGCGCGTCGCCGTCGCCGGTGATCACCCACACGTCGTGTTCCGGGCGGGCCACGGCCACACCGGTGGCGATGGCCGGCGCACGGCCGTGGATGCTGTGCATGCCGTTCGTGTTCATGTAGTACGGGAATCG
>JAUSLQ010000044.1 GCA_030645675.1 Actinomycetota bacterium
AACAGGCCCTTCTCGAAGCCCGTGCGCTCGACGCGCTTCAGCCACTCGGCGGGGATGATCTGGTCGGTGTCGACGTCGCTGCGCTTCAGCGGCACACCGCGACCCGAGATGACGCGTACTGCTCTCATGACAGATCCTCCGGGGTGGCGAAGTGGCCGGCGACCGCGGTGGCCGCGGCGACGGCGGGGGAGACGAGGTGGGTGCGCCCGCCGCGGCCCTGGCGGCCCTCGAAGTTGCGGTTGCTGGTGCTGGCCGAACGCTCGCCCGGGGCCAGCTTGTCGGGGTTCATCGCCAGGCACATGCTGCAGCCGGGCTCGCGCCAGTCGGCGCCGGCGGCACGGAACACCTCGGGCAGGCCTTCGGCCTCGGCCTGGGCCTTCACCGCGTGGCTGCCGGGCACGACCATCACACGCGGCACGGTGACGGTGCGGCCCTTCATCACCGCGGCGGCGGCACGGAGGTCTTCGATGCGACTGTTGGTGCACGAGCCGATGAACACCGTGTCCACCTTCACGTCGCGGATGGGCGTGCCGGCGGTGAGGCCCATGTACTCCAGTGCACGGGCCACGGTGTCGCGCGCCTGCGGATCGGCGATGTCGTCGGGCGAGGGGATGCGGTCGTCGATGGACAGCACCTGTGCGGGGTTGGTGCCCCAGCTGACCTGCGGCCGCAGGGTGGCGGCGTCGATGACCACTTCGGTGTCGAACACCGCGCCCTCGTCGGTGACCAGCGATCGCCAGTCGGCGACAGCGGCGTCCCACCGCTGTCCCTTGGGAGCGTGCTCGCGTCCCTGCAGGTAGGCGAAGGTGACGTCGTCGGGCGCCACCAGACCGGCCTTCGCGCCGGCTTCGATGCTCATGTTGCACAGGGTCATGCGCCCCTCCATCGACAGCGCACGGATGGCCGCGCCGCGGTACTCGATGACGCTGCCGATGCCGCCGCCCGTGCCGATGTGTCCGATGATGGCCAGCACGATGTCCTTGGCGGTCACGTCGGCCGGAGCCTGGCCCTCCACGGTGACGCTCATCCACTTGGGGCGGCTCTGCGGCAGGGTTTGGGTGGCCAGCACGTGCTCGACCTCGCTGGTGCCGATGCCGAACGCCAAGGCGCCGAACGCACCGTGGGTGGCGGTGTGGCTGTCGCCGCACACGACGGTCATGCCCGGTAGCGTGCGGCCCTGCTCGGGGGCGATCACGTGCACGATGCCCTGGCGGGGATCGCCCATCGGGAACTCGACGATGCCGAACTCCTTCGTGTTCTCGCGCAGCACCTCCACCTGGCGAGCCGAGATCGGGTCCGCGATCGGCAGGTGGATGTCGGCGGTGGGCACGTTGTGGTCCTCGGTGGCCACGGTGAGGTCGGGGCGGCGCACGGAACGCCCGGTGAGGCGCAGGCCGTCGAACGCTTGCGGGCTGGTGACCTCGTGCACGAGGTGCAGATCGATGTACAGCAGGTCGGGCTCGCCGGGTGCGGCGTGCACCACGTGGCGGTCCCACACCTTCTCGGCGAGAGTACGAGGCTCCGCGAGGGTACGGGGCTCGGCCAGGCCGCGGGACCCGGCCGGCGTGTTCGGTTGCGACATGTCGTCGTCTCACTTTCTGAGATACAGTTCTCGCTCGTGGACAGTGTAAGCGGCGTCGGCGTGCTTGACAAAGGGATGGGCATCCTGCACGCGTTGGTGCGCGGCCCGATGGACCTGGCACAGCTGCAGGAGGCCACCGGGTTGCCGCGAGCCACCGCTCACCGCCTGGCCGTGGCCCTGGAGCAGCACCACCTCGTGCGCCGCGATGCGACCGGTCGGTTCTGCCTGGGCTTCGAACTGATCCGCCTCGGGCGGGCGGCGGCCGATGCCTTCCCGCTGGCCGAGTTGGCCACGCCGGCGCTCACGGCCCTGCGCGACCTCACCGGCGAGAGCGTGCAGCTGTACGTGCGCGAGGCCGACACCCGTCGTTGCGTGGTCTCGCTGCAGTCGAACCACCCGCTGCGGTGGATCGTGCCCGTCGGCGCGGTGCTGCCACTGGGCCTGGGCTCGGCCGGCCGAGTGCTGTCCGACCACGGCTCCGACGTGGCCGACAGCGTGGAAGAGCGCGAGCCCGGCGTGGCGTCGGTCAGCGCCGCCGTGCGCGACCGGCAAGGCGCGGTGGTGGCCGCGGTCAGCCTCCGTGGCCCCGTCGAACGGCTGACGCGCACCCCTATGGGGCGCTTCGGCGACCAGGTGCGCGCCGCCGCCCAGTCCCTCTCCGCCGCCCTCACCCCCTAACCCTCCGCGAACTTAAGTTCGCGGAGCGCGAACTTAAGTTCACTTTTTGGGGGTCGGGCTGGGGGTGAACGTCAGGGATTTTGCCGGTTCGGGGTCTTCACCGTGCCCAGTACTGGTGTGAACGACCGCGCCGAAGCAGCCCACCCGTCCCGACCCTCGATCGCACTCGCCTTGGCCCACTGGCTGGAGCAGCGGTTGCACGAATCTGTGGGCTTCTGCCATCGCGGCTGCCGCCTGTACGGGTTGGAGGTGCTGGACGCCGAGGGCCTCAGCGACGACCGAGACACGGGGGGTGCACCCGCAGCCCGCATGGTGTTCGTGGCCGAGGGCGCGGATGTGGCCGATGCGTTGGATCACCCAGATGCCAAGCGGCTGCTCGACTTCGACGCCGCAGCGATGGTGACCCTGGAGTGGCGGATGGTGGGTGCGGCCGGGCCGCCACGCCCGCGTACCTTCCCGGTGCGCCGGCGAGCGCGGGTGGTGGAGGTGCGCACGCCCGCCGGAGGGGCCACCGTGTTGAGGTTCGAGCACGAACCCGAGCTGGTGGTGATGGGGATCGCGTCGTGAGTGCGGCGCGTCAGTACACGGCGAGCAGGTCGACGACGAGGATCACGTCGACCCCCGGCGGCACGCCGAAGTCTGCGTTGCCCTGGCCGTCGAAGATCAGCGGGAACGGCACCTGCACCTGCCGGCGGCCGCCCACCTGCATGCCACGCACGGCTTCCACCAGGCCCGGGTACACGTCGGTCTGTTCGCCCACGACATAGGTGAGCGCGTCCTGGCCCCAGTTGGAGTTCACCTTCTCGCCGCTGTCGACGCGGTAGGCCACCAGCACGATGGCCACGGTGTCGCCGTCGGCCACGGCCGGGCCGGTACCGGTGACGAGCTCCGTCGACAACAGCGTCTCGCTGTTGGGAGCGACAGCGTTCTCGATGGCCGGTTCCTGAGCCACGTCGGTGACCGGCACGACTGCGACGACATCGATCACGAAGGTGAGTGCGTCGCCGGGCTGGATGATGTCGCCGCGGGGCTCGTCGCCGTAGGCGAGATCGGCAGGGATGTCGAGCTGGCGGCGGCCGCCGGCCTGGGCGCCGACCAGGCCTTCTTCCCAGCCGGCGATCACGCTCTGGGTGCCCAGCGTCACCGGGAACGGCTGGCCGGCGTCGTAGCTGTTGTCGAACTCCTGCCCGTCGGCAGAGCGCACGCCCACGTAGTGCACCACCACTGTGTCGCCGGTCTCGGCAGCGGGGCCGCTGCCTGGCAAGAGGTCGGTGACGACCAGCGTGGTGGGCAGCTCGGCAGGCAACTGCACCTGCGGCTTCGGCAGCGCGCCGGTGGACCCTGAGGGCAGATTGCTGTCGGCCGGTGCTACGGAGGTGGACGACGAGGACGTGACCGGGACGTCGCCGCACGCGGCGCCGACGAACAGCAGGGAACAGGCGGCGACGAGCGGCAGTGAACGCATCCGCACGACGCTACCGGGTGAGGTGGCGGCGGCGAGGGCGGCCGTGCAACCACACCTGTTCCATCTCGGCCAGCGGGGTGCTGGGCGGGCCGGCAGTGAACGGCCACAGCTCTTCTGCGATCCGCCGGTAGTTCCCCGTGGCCTTCAGCTCGCCCAACAGCGCGTACAGCCCGAGGTTGATGCGCTGGATGAACACGAACGCCCTCGGCACCGTTGCGTACTGGGCGATCGGGCTGGAACGGTCGAACGTGTGGCGCACGATGCGGCTGGCGTAGTCGCTGCTCCAGGTGACCGTGCGATCGTGGCGCACGCTCTCGTAGAACTGGCTGAAGTACTCGCCCACTTCCTCGTCGGGCGCCGGGCAGCCGGCCCGCAGCATGCCGGCGGCCTCCACGATGCGGCGGAAGCCGGACATGTCGTGGTCGTACGCAGCCGACTTCACCATGCCGATGAACGAGCGCATCTCGTCGTCGGTGAAGTGCTTCACCAGCCCGAAGTCGAGGAACGTCACGTGCCCGTCGCCGTGGAAGAGGTAGTTGCCCGGGTGTGGGTCGCCGTTGAACGCGTGCATGCCGTAGAGACTGCGGAAGACGAAACGGAACAGGGTTTCGCCGGCAAGGTCGCGCTCGGCCTGCGACCACTGCAGCATCTCCTGCCACGTGCTGCCGTTCACCAACTCGCTGGTGATGACGCGGGCGCCGCTGTGCGACGGCAGCACCTCCGGCACGTGGATGAACGGATGGCCGTGGAAGAACTCGGCGAAGTGCTGTTGGTTGCGCGCTTCCAGCCGGTAGTCGAGCTCCTCGACCAGGCGCTCCTTGATCTCGGCCACCATGTCGTCGGGGTTCAGCCCGCCGAAGCCCTGCTGCAGCACCAGGCCCAACAGGTTGGCGTTGCGTAGATCGGCGGCGACCGCGTCGGCCACGCCGGGGTACTGCACCTTCACCGCGACGGCCCGTTCCCGCCCGGTGGCGGGGTCGATCACCACGGCGCGGTGCACCTGGCCGATGCTGGCGGCGGCGATCGGCTGCGGATCCCACTGCACGAACAGCTGCTCCGGCGGTGCGCCCAAGTCGTCTTCGATCACCTTCGCCGCCAGCTCTGCGCTCATCGGCGGAGCGTTGGACTGCAGCTGGGCCAGGGCTTCGCGCAGCGGGGCGGGGAGGCCCTCGTCGATGAAGCTGGCCATCTGGCCCAGCTTCATCAGCGCCCCCTTCATGTTGCCCAGGCGTTCGGCGACGGCCTCGGCGGTCTTCAGCTCGCGGGCCTGATCCAGCTCGATGCGCCGCTCGGCGCTGGCGAACAGCTTGCGAGCAGCGGTGCCTGCGTAGCTGGCACCCACCGCGGCCCCGAGCCTCACGACGTCGGCGTTGCGTTGCCCGCGACCCGCACGAAGATGCAGGTGATGGCCGCTGCGGCTCCGGCGGGCGATCAGCAAAGCCACCACCGACGCGGCGATCGCGATGAGTGCGGCAGTACGCCGGGAACGGGTGCAGGGCGTGGCAGCGATGAGTTCAGCGTAGGGGGCGGCGGGCCACAACGGGCCGCTGCTGCGGCCGGTCGCGGGCAGGCCGCGGTTCACCGTCGTGGTGGGCGCGACCGTGGTCGTGGTCGGTTCGAACGCCAGCCAGCCGAACGCGCAGATCCACAGCAGTGTGCCGGCGCCGGCGAACACCGGGGGCGCATCGATGGTCTGCACGCGGTCGGGGTAGCGGCCGCAGACGGTGGGGTAGATGGTGGTCGCGCCCAGGGCCGAGAGGTTGTGGTGGATCTCGAACGTGCCGGCGGCAAGGTGGGGGCACTCCAGCAGTCGAGGGTCGACCCAGGTGCAGGCGATCGGTGAGCCCGGCTGACCCAGTGGGTTCACGGTGATCTGCAGTCCGGCCAGTTCCTCCGGCACCCTCACCTCCAGTGTGCGATCCCCGATCACGACCTCGCAGAAGATCGCGTGTGTCGCGCCCGACAGCTCGATGTCGGTGGGCGAGGGCAAGTCGGGGCCGAGCACGTGGGCGACGCACGCGTAGTCGGCCGTGGCCCCCGACGGCAGGCTCGCGACCGCGAGCCGGTAGTGGCCGGCCGCCGATGGTGTACAGGTGAACTGGGTGAGGGAGATCGTGCAGAGATCGGCGAAGTGATCGGCGTCGGCAGCGTCGAGGAACTGCAGCTGTGGCTCGCCGGTGGCCCACGAGGGTGTCCAGAACGTACCGTGCACAGGCGCCGTCACCGGGCCTGAACCGTCGAGCGGCCACAGGCCGACGCGGCACTCGATCTCTCCGTTCGCGGCGGTGACCGGGATGGTGCCGACGGGGAACTCCGGGACACTGAGGTCGAGCGAGGCGCACCCGCCACGGAAGCCCACCCCGCTGGCGGGTGCGACCAGCGAGAACGTGTAGTCGCCCATCGCGAGGCCGTTGCACACGATGGTGGTGGACGGTTGCGAGGTGCAGAACGCGGGCGCGACGTCGTTGCCGTCGGGGTCGCGCAAGCCGATCACCGCCGACGCGGTAATGCCGGCCTGACCGACGAGGGTGATGTGCAGCGTGCCGGGCCCGATGGCAGCGGCCTGCTCGGGAGAGGGCTCGACAGCGAGCGTGCACAGTGCGGCCAGCGACGTCGCGAGGGCCATGCCGATCGCTGCCCGCGCCAGCCGAATGGTGTCCGAGATGTGCCGCCGACGCATTCCTCGACGGTAGCGCAGCATTGTGTGCTCGCGTCAGGGCGTGGAGCGCTCGACCACCGAGGCGACGGCGCGCAGCAGGGTGGGCACGAAGCGGTCGGCGTTGGCCACCACCGCATCGTGGTCGCCGTCGACCCGGAACGCCTCGGCCTTGGGGATGCTCTCGAACAGGCGCACCTGGCGGCGCACCGGCACCACCCGGTCGCGCATGGTGATGAGCACCGACGTGGGCACGTCGACCTCGCCGATCCACTCGCGCGAGTTGAACTTGCCGATGCACCGACCTGCTTCCAGGACCATCCGCCAGTCGTGCAGCGACGCCTCCTGAATGGCCCAGGGCTCCCATTCGTCGCTCTTGCGTTGCAGGTAGACCTGTTCGGTCAGCCACTGGCGGGTCTGGGCGGGCGTGAGGCGGGCGAGGGTAGCGAGGCCGGAGAGGCCGAGGAAGCCGAGCTTCTCCTCGCGCGAGGTGAGGAAGTACGGGGCCGTGGCGCACAGCACCAGACCACGTACGCGCTCGGGGTGGCGGCGCCAGATCAATTGCGAGACGGGGCCACCCATGGAGTACCCGACGGGGATCACCTTGTCGATGCCGAGGACGTCGCACACCGCCAGCGCGTCGTCGGCACAGTCCTCCAGGCGGAACGCCTTCCTGCTGCGGATGCCTCGTCCGTGGCCGCGGTGGTCGAGCGCCACCACGCGGTAGTGGCGCGACAGAGGGCGGTAGCAGGTGAACCAGTTGAGGTCGGCGCTGGCCGTCCAGCCGTGCAGCAGCAGCACGGTGGGTGCGTTGGGCGGGCCGGCCATCGTGCGGACGAACGTGGTGCCGCGCCCCGGCAGGTGCATTGCCGCGCCGTGTGGCAGGTGCGGGGCCTCGTCGCTCGCCTTCCCGTCTCGGATCGCCACTGTGGCGCCTTTCTGGCTGTGGCCCCGGCCGCTCAGGCGGTGGTGACCTTCAGCACCTGCACCCGCAGCATGCCGTTTGGTGCCTGGTACTCCACCCAGTGGCCCTCGATCGCACCGATGAGCGCGGCGCCCAGCGGCGACTGCGGGCTCATCACGTCGAGGTCGCCGGTCTTCTCCTCCATGTGGCCCACGAGGTAGGTCTCGGCCATGTCGGCGGAGTCGCCCTCGTAGACGATGGTGACGACGGTGCCGGCGGCCACGACGCCTTCGTCGCCGCTCTCGATGATCTCGGCGTGCTCCAGCAGGTGCTCGAGCTGGCGGACGCGGCCTTCCATGTGCCCCTGCTCGTCCTTCGCCGCGTGGTAGTCGCCGTTCTCGCTGAGGTCGCCCAGCAGGCGAGCGGCTTCGATCTTCT
Source organism: Actinomycetota bacterium (assembly GCA_030645675.1). Classification (GTDB taxonomy): domain Bacteria; phylum Actinomycetota; class Acidimicrobiia; order Acidimicrobiales; family Ilumatobacteraceae; genus UBA668. The sequence continues at coordinate 7,724 of JAUSLQ010000044.1, forward strand.
GCGCCACCTCGATGCGCCCGCGCGTGGTGAGGTCGTAGTGCTCTTCCTGGAGGCGCTCGAAGGCGGATCGGGAGAGATGCGTGCTGGCCATAGAGCTAGCGAGCCTACCCGCCTCGTCGACGGGCCCGGTCGAGACGGCGCTCGTGTCGCGGGCCTCACTGCCCTCCCACGAGGTCTTGCCCGCGACACGAGCGCAGGAACGGGCAGGGTGCGGGTGCGGGGGCGTTTGCGGGCGATGTTCGTCATTCCGCGATTCAGGGAACAGAGGTGATGCAAGCGATCAGCCGTAGGAGGTTCCAGATGGCAGGTGTGGCGATCATCACCGAAGCATGCATCGGAGTGAAGGACCGTGCGTGCGTGGACGTGTGCCCGGTGCAGTGCATCTACGAGTTCGATGTCGCGGGCAACGTGCTGGTGTCCGAGCAGCAGGCCGGCAGCGGTGTGGTGGAGAACTCGCACGAGGCCAACCCGGAGTCGATCGCGGTGTTCAGCGACACCCTGCTGTACGTCAACGCCGACGAGTGCACCTCGTGTGCGGCCTGCTACGCCCCCGATGTGTGCCCTGTCGGCGCGATCTACTCGGAGGATCAGGTGCCGGACGGCGGCCCGACCAGCCCGAAGTACAACGCATCCGACCCGAACGTGGGCCACGACCATCGCTTCTTCGTGCAGCTCACGCGAGACGTGTTCGCGGATTGACCCGCCGGCGACGGTGATCGTGGCATTCGGAGCGCAGCGAGGTCAGGCGGTACGGTTGTTCCCTTATGGCACATCGCATTGCAGTCATCGGTGGCGACGGGATCGGTCCCGAGGTCACGTCCGAAGCCCTGAAGGTGGTCGCCGCGGCCGGCGTCGCGCTGGATCTCACCGACTTCGAACTCGGCGGCAAGCGGTTCCTGCGCGACGGCGAGATCCTCGGCGACGCGACGCTGAACCAGTTGCGCACGTTCGACGCGATCCTGCTGGGCGCGGTGGGCACCCCCGAGGTGGCGCCCGGCGTCATCGAGCGTGGCCTGCTGCTGAAGATGCGGTTCGAGCTCGACCTGTACGTCAACCAGCGACCGTTCACAGGCACCGCCCCCGGCGGCACCGTGCCCCACGACTTCGTGGTCATCCGTGAGAACACCGAGGGCCCGTACGTGGGTGAGGGCGGCGTGTTGCGCAAGGGCACCCCGTTCGAGGTGGCCACGCAGGGTTCGGTGAACACCCGCATGGGCGCCGAGCGCATCATCCGCCACGCGTTCGGCGAAGCGATGAAGCGCCGCAAGCACCTGACGATGGTGCACAAGACCAACGTGCTCACGTTCGCCGGCGACCTGTGGCAGCGCACGTTCAACGAGGTCGCCACGGAGTTCCCCGAGGTGGAGACGGCCTACAACCACGTCGATGCGGCGTGCATCTACTTCGTGCAAGACCCGCACCGCTACGACGTGATCGTCACCGACAACCTGTTCGGCGACATCCTCACCGATCTCGGTGGCGCCGTCAGCGGCGGTGTCGGCCTGGCCAGCAGCGCCAACCTGAACCCGGCCCGCACCGGGCCCAGCATGTTCGAGCCCGTGCACGGCTCGGCGCCCGACATCGTGGGCACCGGCAAGGCCGATCCGCGGGCAGCCATCCTGTCGGCGGCGCTGATGCTCGACTTCCTGGGCGAGAGCGCCACCGCGGATCGCATCCGTGCGGCGTGCACCCAGGCTGTTAGCGGCAGCACCACGGAGATCGGTTTCCAAATCGCTGCCCGCGTGGCAGGCTGAACCAGCGTTCAGGAGCCCGGGCGCGCCCGGGTGAAGCAACCCACCGCGACGGCGCGGACAGACGACGGCGCGACACACGACACGAAGAGGGGCAACGATGCCGATCCAAACGACACCGAAGACCTGGATGAACGGCGAGCTGGTCGACTGGGCAGATGCCCAGATCCACGTGCTCACCCACACGCTGCACTACGGCACGGGCGTGTTCGAAGGCATCCGCGCCTACGAGACGGCGAACGGTCCGGCCGTCTTCCGCCTCACCGAGCACATCCAGCGCCTGCACAACTCGGCGAAGATCGTCGGGATGGAGATCCCCTACTCCGTGGAGGAGCTCGTCGCTGCCACCAAGGCGACGGTGGCCAGCACCGGCCTGCCCAGCTGCTACGTGCGCCCGATTGCGTACTACGGCTACGGCGAGATGGGCCTGAACACGCTGCCGTGCAGCGTCGACGTGGCCATCGCCTGCTGGCCGTGGGGCGCTTACCTGGGCGACGACGCCGTGAACAAGGGCGTGCGGATGAAGATCTCGTCGTGGACGCGCCACGACCACAACACCATGCCGCCTGCTTCGAAGACCACCGGCAACTACGTGAACAGTTCGCTCGCCAAGGTGGAGGCGCTGAAGGCCGGCTACGACGAGGCCATCATGCTGGCCCCCAACGGCCTGGTCGCCGAGTGCACCGGCGAGAACCTGTTCGCGGTGCGCAACGGCATCATCCTCACCCCGCCCACGTCGGCCGGCGCGCTGGAGGGCATCACCCAGAACACGGTGACGGCCATCGCCCGCGACCTCGGCTACGACGTGCGGGTGGACAACATCGCCCGCAGCGACCTCTACATCGCCGAGGAGATCTTCGTGTGCGGCACAGCCGCCGAGGTCAGCTCGGTGAACTCGGTCGACGATCGCATGGTGCCCTGCCCGGGCCCGAAGACGAAGGCGATCGCCGAGATCTACGCCCGCACCGTGCGAGCCCAGGAAGCCAAGTACGCCGACTGGTGCGAGTTGGCGGTCTGACGTAGCGCCGCCGCCGAGGCGTTCGGGGCGACTGCGCGGGTGCGGTACGGTCGCGGGCCATGAACGCCATCGAATTCGTCGTCGCGGGTGACGCCGGCCGGGCCAAGGCCACAGTGGTCGACGCACTGCAGTCCCGCAAGTTCAAGCTCACCTGGTCCGGCGAGTGGGATGCCACTGCCGAGCGCGGCAGCAAGATCGCCAACGCGCTCGCGGGCGCTCTCGCGCAGTACTTCAAGGTGGGCGTGATGGTGCGCAGCGCGCCGGATGGCAACGGCGTGATCCGGCTGGAGAAGAGCTCGAAGGGCTACATGGGCGGAGCGGTCGGGGCGCACCGCACCACCAAGAACTTCGACGCGCTGTCGGCCGACCTCGAAACCACGTTCGGCGCAGCCGGTGTGCTGGTGCACGTGCAGCGCATCTGAGCCGGCCGGGTCGTCCGGCTCAGTCGTCGAACCGCCAGCGGGTGGCGCGCAGGGCGAACTCGTCGGCGCGTTCGATGACTGCGAATGCAACCGTCGGTGTCACCTCGAAGGCCGCGTGGGCGCGCACGAACTCGGGGAAGTCGTCGCCCACCTCGTTGCCGTACTTGGCGACGTAGCGCTCTATCCACACCTCCAGGCGGTCGCGGTCCGTGATGGGCGCAGCGAGGCCCTGCACCGACACGCACTCCACGGTGTCGTCGATCGCCACGGCCACCCGTGGGTTGTCGGCGATGTGGCGGGCCTTTGCCGCGGCCGGCGAGCACGAGAACATGAAGCGGTGGTCGCCCTCGTGCCACACGCCCCACACCGGCAGGGCGTGCGGCTGCCCGGCGGCGGAAACGGTGACCACCCAGTAGTTGCGGTTCACGGTCAACCGCTCGCCGGCCCACTCCCACGGCAGCGCTCGCCACTCGGGTGCATCGACGCCGTAGTCCGACATTGCCGGCCGTTCACCGATGGGCGTGCTCATGGTTCGATGGTACCCCTGGCGCACAGGTCGGTCGATCGGCTGATCCGTGGCGAGTCACGCCAGGGGTGCTGCCGGCGCTGTTGGGTGATGTGCCCCGGCCAGCATTCGCTCCAGGCGGGCTCGCTGGTGCGGGGCCATCGCATGGTGCTCGCCACCGATCATGAGGCGGGTGGTGATGCCCCTGCCCTTCACCACCACCTCGGCGGGTTGCAGGTAGCGCAGCACTCTGGTCGGCCTGCCGATCACCCGGCTGGAACCGAGCAGCACCACGCGCGTGGTGGTACGTGCGACGAAGCGGAACTCGGAACCCACGTTCATGCCGGCGCCGGCGCCGACCAGCGCAGCGGCGACGACGAATGGCACCGGCGCGCCGACGGCCAGCGAGCCGACCGTGCCCAGCACGATGCCGACCGCCACCGCCGGCCAGTGCCACGGCAGTCGCCGCATCAGGAACAGCGCGTCCACCACCAGATCGCCGGTCAGCGAACTGGCGATGTCGAGGTCGCGTCGCACCATGTCAGTTCACCATGTCAGTTCACCCGTCAGCGCGCGCCGGCCGGCCGGAAGTGCCGCCGGCGACGTCGCGACGCTTGGCACCCATGCCGGCCAGGCACTCCATGAACAGGCGGTTGGCCACGTTGACGGTGCAGTCGGCGTGGTCGTAGGCCGGGGCCACCTCCACCACGTCCATCGCTACGACGGTGTGGCGGTGGGCCAGCTCGCGCACCACGCGCAGCAGGTCGGCGGCGACGATGCCGCCGGGCTCGGGCGTGCCGGTCGCCGGCGCGTAGGCCGGGTCGAGCGCATCGATGTCGACAGAGATGTACAGGTACTCGGGGCCGTCCAGCGCCTCGGCCACGGCGTCCGCCATCACCGCCTGGAAGCCGCGTTCCCAGATCTCGTCCATCAGGTGCCAGCGCATGCCCTGCGCCGCCATCCAATCCCAGGTCGGCTTCGGGGGCCAGTAGCTGCGCAGGCCGATCTGCACGAAGTTGCGGCCGGGGATGGCGCCGCTGTCGATCAGGCGCCGCATGGGCGTGCCGTGGCTGGCCAGGTTGCCGTCGCAGTGGTCGGCCGTGTCGGCGTGAGCGTCGAAGTGCACCATTCCCACGTTGCCGAACCCGTACACCTCGGCGACGGCAGTGGCCGCGGGCCAGGTGATGCTGTGGTCGCCGCCGATCACGAACGGCACGATGCGCCGGCTGGCGACCTCCGCAACGCGGGCCTTCACGTTCGCCAGGCTCTGGTCGACCAGGCCGTTCGGACAGGCCGCGTCGCCGTAGTCGACCACTTCCACGTGCTCGAAGATCTCCAGCCCGAGGCCGAGGTGGTAGGTGCCCGAGTTGTAGGCGTTGGCGCGCAGCGCTCGTGGGCCGAAGCGAGCGCCGGGGCGGTTGGTGGTGCCGAGGTCGAACGGGGCACCCACCACCGCCACGTCGGGCTGCCACTCGTCGAGCTGCTCGGGTGAGGTCAGCAGGGGCCGCTGCCCGAACGTGCGCACGCTGCCGAAGTTGTACCCCTGGTCCAGCTGCTGCTGGTAGGTAGGGGAGATCTCGCGTCGTGGCTCGGTCATGCCCGCCAAGGTAGCGGGGGCGTGCGGGGTGACGGCCTGTCGGGGTCCCGCGCCCAATCGGGCGGAAAAAGCGAAGCGCCCCGGGCAGCGCTGCTGGCCGAAGCCTGCGCGCCGCCCGGGGCGACTCCTGGGTCGGAGGGTGATCCACCACCAGTCGATCTTCGGGCGTTAGCCTTCTCTTCGACCAATGTCATCTCCCGTCAGAGCTTGCGCTCTGGCGGGAGATCCCGTTTTGCCGAAGGTCTCCCCGGTTGCCCGGCTACTCCTCCAGCAGCGAGACCGCTGCGTGCTCGGCCGCCCCCGGTTGCCCGGCGACCGCCTCCTCCGCACCGACTGCCAGCTCGACACCCCCGGTTGCCCGGCGGCACCTCCCCAGCACCCCCGAACCTCGCCCGAAAGCGAACCCCGAGGACTCAGATCATCCTCCTGCCGGCCCCGCTTCCACCTCGTGAACCCGGTTGGCCCTCCACCGCTCCGTGACCGCCATTGCTGGCTGCCCCGGCGCTGTGGCACCGTTCCTCGGGTTCCGGTTGGCGTGCGCTGTCCGGTACGAGGTCACTCTGCACCCCACGTTTCCGCAGGTCAAGAGGTATTTTTCATCCTCACAGGGTTATCCGCAGGGAATGCGGGTTACGCACAGAACTTTCTTGTTCATCCACCGTTCACACACAGGTTGTGCACAGGTCGCATCGCCCGCCACGTTGACGCGAGCCCGAAATGCGGCTTGAATGGCGAGGTGACTTTGCTCGCCCCCCAGCTGCATGCCAGCCCCGCGATCATCATCATTTGCTAGCGCACCTCGGCCCCATGCCGATGTGCGCTCAGAGCCGCCCCACCGGGCGGCTCTTTCATTTCCCCGGAAAGGCTCACCGATGAACACGCAACCTGTTACCGCCGCCGGCTTCGACACCACGCGGTCGATCGAGGTCTTCGACACCACCTTGCGCGACGGCCTGCAGGTGGAAGGCGTGTCGGCGACGGTCGACGACAAGCTGCGCATCGCCGAGCAG
>JAUSLQ010000047.1 GCA_030645675.1 Actinomycetota bacterium
GACAGCTACCGCCGCTTCATCGCCATGTACGGCCGCATCGTGCTGGGGGTCGACGGCGAGCTGTTCGAGCACCCGCTGGAGAATGCCAAGAAGGTCGCCGGTGTGAAGAGCGACGCCGAGCTCGACGCCAAGGCGCTGAAGGATCTGTGCAAGCAGTACCAGGCGGTGGTCAAGAAGGCCACCCGCAAGCCCTTCCCGCAGAAGCCCCGCGAGCAGCTGCGCGGCGCGGTCGAGGCCGTGTTCGCCAGCTGGAACGGTGCCCGCGCCATCGCCTACCGCGTGCGTGAGCGCATCAGCCACGACCTGGGCACTGCCGTCAACGTGCAGACCATGGTGTTCGGCAACCGCGACGACAACAGCGGCACCGGCGTGGGCTTCACCCGCAATGCGGCCACCGGCGAGAACAAGCCCTACGGCGACTTCCTCATCAACGCCCAGGGCGAAGACGTGGTGGCCGGCATCCGCAACACCGAAGACCTCGATCACATGAAGCTGCACTTCCCGGTGATCCACAAGGAGCTGCTCGACATCTTCGCCCGCCTCGAGCGGCACTATGCCGACATGTGCGACACCGAGTTCACCATCGAGCAGGGCAAGCTCTGGATGCTGCAGACCCGCGTGGGCAAGCGCACCGGTGCCGCCGCACTGAAGATGGCCGTCGACATGACCCGCTCGCAGGGCAAGGCCGGCGCCAAGTGGTCCATCTCGAAGCAGGAAGCGATCATGCGCGTCGGCGCCGATCACCTCGACCAGGTGTTGCATCCGCAGTTCGCCAACAAGGGCAAGGTGCTGGCCAAGGGCCTGGCCGCTTCCCCCGGCGCTGCCGTCGGCCGGGTGTACTTCACCGCCGATCATGCGGTCACCGCCCACGAGCGCGGCGAGAAGGTCATCCTGGTCCGTAACGAGACCAGCCCCGAAGACGTGCACGGCATGATGATCAGTCAGGGCATCCTCACGGCTCGTGGCGGCCTCGTGTCGCACGCCGCCGTCGTGGCCCGTGGTTGGGGCACCCCCGCCATCGTCGGTGCCGATGCGATCAAGATCGACGGCAAGTCGTTCCACGTGGGCGATGTCGTGGTCAAGGAAGGCGACACCATCAGCATCGACGGCACCACCGGCGAGGTCGTGCTGGGTGCCATGACGCTGGAGGCCGCCAAGCCGCCGGCGGAGTTCCACACGATCCTGCAGTGGGCCGATGTGGTCCGCAAGGGCAAGCTGGGCGTGCGCGCCAACGCCGACACAGGCGACGACGCGGCCAACGCCCGCGAGCTGGGCGCCGAAGGCATCGGCCTGTGCCGCACCGAGCACATGTTCCTCGCCCCCGACCGCCTGCCCGTCGTGCGCCAGATGATCCTGGCCGACACGCCGGAAGAAGAAGACGCCGCCCTGGCCGAGCTGGGCCGGGTGCAGCAGATCGACTTCGAAGAGATCCTGCTGGCGATGGACGGACTGCCCGTCACCGTGCGCCTGCTCGACCCGCCGCTGCACGAGTTCCTGCCGTCGGCGGAAGAGCTGCGCATCAAGAAGGCCACCAAGGGTCTCAGCAAGAGCGAGACCGCCGAGCTGAAGGCCGCCGAGGAGTGGGCCGAGCACAACCCGATGATCGGTACCCGGGGCGTGCGCCTCGGTGTCGTCAAGCCGGGCCTGTACGCGATGCAGGTGCGGGCGCTGATGGCTGCTGCTGCTGCGCTGCGCAAGAAGGGCAAGACCCCGATCGTCGAAGTGATGATCCCGCTCA
>JAUSLQ010000189.1 GCA_030645675.1 Actinomycetota bacterium
AGTAGCCCTGGCACATCCACAAGAAGTTGGTGGTGAAGCGGCGCGACTCACCCGTCGCGGTGTTGGTGACATTCACGGTCCACAGGTTCGTGCCGCTGTCCCACGCTGCATCGGTGATCGTGTGGTGGTAGCGGATGTGGCGGGCGAGGTCGTTCTCCTCGATCACCTCACCCATGTACTTGAGGATCTCCTCCGCGGTGGCGATGGGCGCGCCGGTCCACGGCTTGAAGCGGTAGCCGATCGTGTACAGGTCGCTGTCGCTGCGGATGCCCGGGTACTTGTGCATCAGCCAGGTGCCGCCGAAGCTCTCCAGCCCTTCCAGCACCACGAAGCTGCGCTCGGGGCACTGCTGCGTGAGGTGGTAGGCGGCACCGACACCGGAGATGCCGGCACCGACGATCAGCACGTCGAAGTGCTCCGTCTGCTGCGCCGCGGCGGTGCCCAGCGTGGCTGTCTGGCTCATGGGTCCCCTACCTCCTCGAGATGGGCAGAGCCTCGCGCAGACGCCAGAACGGAGCGCAGTCGAAGGTACCGCAGCGACATGGCCTCCTCGAGATTCTCCGATCCAACGCAGCGCGGGCAACGAACCTGGGCTATGACCAAGGAGATGAGGGCGTTCCGGCGGCTGCACTCGGCAGCCACTGCGACTTCGGTCGCCGGCTCCGATTCCTTGGCGCGCCTGCTGGCCGCCGCCGGCCGCGGCGATCAGGCCGCGTTCGGGATGCTCTACGACGAGCTGGCCGGGCTGGTGCACGGCATCGTGCTGCGCGTCGTGCGCGACCCGTCACAGGCCGAGGAGGTGACCCAGGAGGTGTTCGTCGAGCTGTGGCGGCTGGCCCCGCGCTACGAGGAGTCGCGCGGCTCGGTGAAGTCGTGGACCGCAACGTTGGCCCACCGGCGAGCGATCGACCGCGTGCGCAGCGAGCAGGCCAGCCGCAACCGCATGGAGCGCGACGCTGCCGGCCGGCCGGGAGAGGTCGAGTCGGTGGGCGACATCGTGGAGACCTCGCTGGACAATGCCCGCGTGCGCCGGGCCTTGGGCAGCCTCACCCCCTCGCAGCGGGAAGCCGTGGAATTGGCCTACTTCGGCGGGCACACCTACCGTGAGGTCGCCGTGCTGCTGCAGGTGCCGGAGGGCACCGTCAAGTCACGAATCCGCGACGGCATGATCCGCTTGCGCGACGAGCTGGGAGCATCGTCATGAGCACCAACCTCGACATTCACCACCTCGCGGCCGCCTATGCGCTCGACGCGCTCGACGCCCGCGAGCGAGCGGTGTTCGAGGCCCACTACCCGGCCTGCGTGATCTGCAGCCACGACGTGCGCGAGTTCCGCGCCACGCTGGCCGCGATGGGCGAGGCTTCGGCCACTCCCCCGCCGGCCGACCTACGTGCACGGTTGATGCAGGAGATCGGTGAGACCCGCCAGCTGTCGCCGTTGCTGCCAGGGCCCGTGGCCCACCTGGCCGCCCGCCGGCGGCCGAGCGCGCTGGTGCTGGCCGCAGCGGCCGCCGTGCTGCTGCTGATCGGCCTGGCGTCGTTCGCATTCGGCCGCTCGTCGAACGACGACCGCACGTTCGCCGACGCCCTCGACCATGTGCTCGCCCAGCCCGATGCGCGGCTGATCGAGCTGACCGCCACCGACGGCACCGGCGGGCGCGTGCAGCTGGCCTGGTCGGCAACCGCCCACCAGGCCGCGCTGCTGGCCGACGGCCTGGCGCCGGCCGGCGAGGGGATGGCCTACGAGCTGTGGTTGATCGACGCCGGCGGGCCGGCGCCGATGCGGCTGCTCGACCCCGCCGCCGACGGCTCGCTGCGGCGCACGCTGACGGTCGACGGCACGCCCGTGCAGTGGGGCATCACGATCGAGCCCCGCGGCGGTTCCCCGGCGCCAACTGGCGACGTGATCTTCCTCGGCGCAGCCTGAGGGGCGGCCCGGGCGGCAGCTGCCGGTAGGCCACTTCACGTCGCTGCACACAAGTGGTACAACCAGCTTCATGACACGCCGCGACATCACCCCGGATGGGGCACCCTGCTGGATCGAGCTGTTCACCACCGAACCCGACCAATCGCGCCCGTTCTACTGCGACCTGTTCGGTTGGCAGTCGCAAGAGACCTCGGCCGACTACGGCGGCTACGTGAACTTCACCAAGGACGGTGCGATGGTGGCCGGCAGCATGGCCAACGACGGCCAGTCGGGTGCACCCGACGGCTGGTCGGTGTACCTCGCCGTCCCCGACATCGAGGCCGCAGCCGCCGCCGTGCCCGCACATGGCGGCAACGTGATGATGCCGCCGATGCAGGTGATGGAACTGGGGTCGATGGCCATCGTCGCCGATCCGGGCTTCGCCGCCATCGGCATGTGGCAGCCCGGCACGCACAAGGGGATCCAGCTGGTGGCCGAGCCGGGTGCGCCGGCGTGGTTCGAGCTGCACACCCGCGCCTACGAGCCGTCGGTCGCGTTCTACCGCGAGGTGTTCACCTGGCCCGCACACACGATGAGCGACACCCCCGAGTTCCGCTACACCACCTACGGCGAAGGCGACGACGCGCTCGCCGGCATCATGGACGGCACCGGCCACATGCCAGAGGGCAGCGCCGGCGTCTGGTCGATCTACTTCGCCGTCGCCGACGCCGACGAGGCCCTCGCCGAGATCAAGCGACTCGGCGGCTCGGTGCGCAGCGGCCCCGACAACACCCCCTTCGGCCGCCTGGCCGAGGTGGCCGACCCCACCGGCATCACCTTCCGCATCGTCGCCCCGAACACGGACTGATCGGACACTCGCCGGCCGCGGCCCCCGGGCGCCGGCCGCCACGAATCGCTACCGGCGAGGCAACCCTTCCGCCACCGTCATCCGTGTAGTAGACGTGACCACGATGACGGCGCAGGAGTTCGACGACCTGTTCCGGGCGCAGTACCCACGACTGGTCGCACTCGGTGCGGCCATGACCGGAAGCACGGAGATCGCTCGCGAACTCGCCCAGGAGACGATGCTGCGCGCTCACGCCAGATGGCACGACCTGGCCGGTTTCGATCAGCCGGAAGCATGGCTGCGCAGGGTGATGACGAACCTGCTGGTCGACGAGCACCGCACACGCACCGCCGAGCGGGCGGCGTTCGGCCGGGTCGCGCTGCCGGCGCCGGTCTCGTCGACCACGCCCGCCGACTCTGCGGATCTCATCGCTTGGCGGGAGATGATCGCTCCGCTCCCTGCACGTCAACGGGCAATCATCGCTCTGCACTATGGCGACGACTGCTCGGTGGACGACATCGCCCGCATGTTGGCGATCTCCACCGGCACGGTGAAATCGGCGCTCTTCAAGGCCCGCCAGCGCCTGCACAGCTCGATCGATCACGCCCGACAGGAGGACCACCAATGACCGACGATCGCTGGTACTCGGTCGCCCGCTCCGTCGCGCACGACGCGGAGGAGAGTGTCGACGTGGAAGCCGACCTCGCCGCCCTGCACCAACGGCTCGCAGGCGCGACCGTCGCGCCGTCGAGTCGCGACCGTCGCGGTTCCGGTCGCGGACGCCTGCTGGCGGTCGCGGCCACGGTCCTGCTGATCGCGGGCGCAGCCGCGGTCTTGCTCACTCGACGCGACGACCCCGACAGCATCACCACCGCGACCGTCACCAACGCGACCGTCACCACCACCACCACCACCACACCACCACCGTCGTCGACGACACCAGGCGAGTCCGAGAACAAGGCTGACGTCGAACCTGCGTCGGGCGCAGCGGGCAGCATCATTCGGGTCACACCCGACGGCGCCGTGGAGCGCGGATGCACCGATATCGCCTACCTCGCGCGCCTGACCGTCGGCGGATCGGAGAGCCTCGGATTGGTCCGGGGATCGCAGTGGTTCCCGTATGGACCCGGCGAGACAGTGACGATTCCCGCGTGCATCGGAGAGACCACGGCCGAGCCATCGATCCTGACGGTGCCGAGCGGGCTCGACGATGGGACATACCGCGTGTGCATCGGGCGCAGCGATTCGAACCCGGGGGCAGGCTGTGGCCTGTTCATGATCGATTCCACCCAGCGCCCGACAACGACGTGTGATGCACCGATCATCCGCGCCGATCTCGCGGCGCCGGCGGCGGAGGTGGTCGACCATCTGTGCGCCGGCGACTGGGCGGTGGTCGATACCGACCCGCAGGCTGCACTTCCGGCGCCGGTGATCGCCCACCTCACCGGTAGCCGGTGGACCGTCGCGGTGCATCTGCCTGCGGCCCCCACACTGTGCGCAACCGACCTCCGCGCGCAGGGTGCCTCGCCGGCGATCGTCGAAGGGTTGATGTGGCAGTGCGACGAGTTCGACGCCAACGCACTCCAGTTCCACGACGAACCACCCTCCGGCCCGTTGCGCGCCGGTGATCGGGGCATTCGGGTGGGAGAACTTCAGGAGGCGCTCGCTGCCGAACAACTGCTGGAGGGCGCACAGGTCAACGGGGCCTTCGGGGCCGAGACGAGGAAGGCGATCATCACCGCGCAGCTCGCTGCCGGGCTGGAGCTGACCGCCGAAGCCGACCTGGACACGCTGCAACTCCTCGGTCTGCTGCCCGAGAGCAGCGGCCCTTCCACTGCCACATCAGCAAACCCGGCTCCGTCGGACGGCGACGAGTGGCTCGCCATCGCCAATCCTTCGGTGGTTGCCCCGGGCGGCGCGATCCACTTCGCACCGTCGCGTGTCATCGAACGGATGTGCACGGACATCGCCGTGCTACTACGCCAGACCGCTGACGGATGGGAGATGATGGGGCAGATCCTGCGCGGGATCGACTGGGTGCCGGTGGTGCCCCGTGTGCCACCCACCTATCCCCCATGTGTGGGCGAGTACTCGGCGCAGGCGCTCGTGCTGATCATGCCCACGACGATCGACGATGGCACCTACCTGGTGTGCATCGGTGCGGGCGGCCTCGAGGAGCCCGCCGGATGCGGCCGCGTCGCCGTCGAGGCGACCACGCCCGCAGCCAGCCCCTGATTCGCCCGACGTCGTCGGGCGAATCGAAGCGCGCCGGACTCCTGGGGTCAGCTGGCGGAGGCGCTGTCGGCGTGGGTTGGTGGTGAGGTCGCGGATGCGGTCGTGTGCGCGGGTGGTTGTGCGGCGCGCCAGCCGATTTCGGTGCCGTCGGGGCGGTAGTGGTGCCAGTGGCCGTTGGGGTCGCGCCAGGTGCGGTAGTTGGTGGCTTTCCACCGGTTGTGGTAGCCGCACATCGGGCCACCGTTGGTTGTCGCGCTGGGCCCGGCGGTGCCCCACGGGAGCAGGTGATCGGCTTCGCATTGGGACGCCGGGCGGGAGCAGCCGGTCCAGGTGCACCACCTGTGTTGCAGCAGCACGGCGTCGCGCAAGGGGCCGGTGAACAGTCGTTGCCGGCGGCCGAGATCGACGACGACACCGGCGGAATCGAGCACGACCCGGCGGACGTGGCCGGTGGCGGCAGCGACGAGCATGTCGTAGGGGTCGACCGGGACACCGTCACCGGTTTCGCAGCGGTGCAGCGGGTCGTTCGGATCCAACGGCGCCGGGTCACCACCCAACGCCTTCTGCAGATGGTGTTGGAACGTGTCGTAGCCGACGACCAGGTTGACGGTGCACCCGCTGCCGGTGCTGTCGCTGTCGATGCTGGCGGCTTTCAGGAAGATCGCGAGCAGGGCATCGAAGCGGCGTTGGCCGTCGGTGCGGGCCAACAGGCCCGGGCACATGCTGTCGCCATGGACGGCAACACCGGCCTCCCAATCGGCGTGCCATTCGGTCTGCGCGTAGGCGTCGAGGATCGCCTGGATCTGCACCCCGGCGGCGACACCACCGTGGGCGTCGAGGAACGACTGCTCACCAACAATGGTGGCGGTGGCGTTGCGGTTGTGGTGGGCCCGCTCGTGCCCACGATGCGCACCGTCGGCGTCGGCGGTGTGTTCCCAGGTGGTGACCACGCTGACGAAGTCGTTGAACTCGCACGACACCGCCGCCTCGACCAACGTCTGTTCACCGGCAGCGAGGTGTTCACCGACGCGTGGGTTGGCGACCAGCCGCCCGAGGACATGCATCTGGGCGACCCCCAACCCGCCATGCGAGGCGAGTTCGGCCGCGGAAGAGAAGCGGGCGAGCATCGCCCCGGTATGCACGAACCGCAAAGCTTCGCCGCCGGACCAGTTGCATGCTGCTTGCCCCCACGCCTTGGGTGTGCGATGCCGATCGACGAGATGCGCCCCGGCTTCACCGACACGATGGACCAACACCGCGATCCGCGCCTCGCTGACGCGTCGTTGACGATCGAGTTCGCGTGCCAACGCTTCGATGTCGCCGGGTGCCATGTTCTGGATCTCTGCCACCGACGGCAGACCGAACGAACTCATGTACGCATCATCCCATAGAGGTGTGACAGAGTTCCCCGGCGCGACCCGGCGATGCGACGACGCACCCACCACCGTTGCGTTCGTCACCACCCGCCCGGCAGCCGCACATCGGCGAAGATCGCTCAGGGCGAGACTGGTCAGCACCACCTCGTCAGGCACCCCAAACAGCGGGAGTACAGTGGGCCGCAGTGCCGTCGATCACGTTCACCGCGAACCTGCGCCGACATGTCGACTGCCCGCCAGCCGATGTCGCCGGCACCACGGTCGCCCAGTGCCTCTCCGCGTACTTCCAGCGGTACCCACAGGTGCGCACGTACGTGCTCGACGACCAGGGACGGGTGCGCCGCCATGTCGTCGTCTTCGTCGGCAGCGAACAGCTGCTCGACCCGTCCACCCAAACCGATGCCGTCGCGCCTGCCACCGAGATCACGGTGATGCAGGCCCTGTCAGGAGGATGACCATGCCCACCACACCCTCACGCACGCTGCTCGTCGGCACCCGCAAGGGCCTGTTCACGCTTGGACGCGCCGACAGCGACGCCGATTGGCAGATCGCCAACGTCGAGTTCCTCGGCGAGCCGGTGACCGCCGCCGTCGTGGGGCACGACGGCGCCACCTACGCCGCGCTCGGCACCGGCCACTTCGGCTCGCACCTGTGGCGCTGCGACCCCAACGGCGCGTGGGCCGAAGTCGGCGCGCCCACGTTCCCCGAGCGGCCGGCCGATGCCACCGACGTGTCGCCGATGACGCAAGAGCCGTGGCCGTGGTCGGTGCACATGATGTGGACGCTGGAGAACGGCCACCCCGACCGGCCCGGCGAGCTCTGGTGCGGCACCATTCCCGGCGGCCTGTTCCGCTCGCGTGACCGCGGCGATTCGTGGGAGCTGATCCGGTCGTTGTGGGACATGCCCGAGCGCACCCAGTGGTTCGGTGGTGGCTACGACTGGCCGGGCATCCACAGCATCAGCGTCGATCCGCGGTCCGCCGACACGGTGCTGATCGGTATCTCCTGCGGCGGCGCCTGGATCACCGACGATGCCGGCGCCAGCTGGGCACCCACCCACGGCATGCGCAACGAGTACATGCCCCCGGGCGAGGAGTACACCCCGATCGTCCAAGACCCGCACCGTCTGGCTCGCTGTGCGGGCGCGCCCGACGTGGTGTGGAACCAGCACCACAACGGCTGCTTCCGATCGATCGACGGCGGCCGCAACTGGACCGAGATCACCGAGCGGCCACCGGCCGTGTTCGGCTTCGCCGTCGCCGCCCATCCGACCGACCCCGATGTGGCCTGGTTCGTGCCCGCCGTCAAGGACGAGCAGCGAGTGCCGGTCGACGGCCGGTTGGTCGTCAGCCGTACCACCGATGGCGGCAACTCGTTCGACGTGCTGGGCGACGGCCTGCCCGCCGAGCACGCCTACGACCTGATCTACCGCCATGCGCTCGACGTCGATGCCTCCGGCGAGCGACTGGCGATGGGTTCCACCACCGGCTCGCTGTGGACCAGCGACGATGCGGGCAGCAACTGGCAGAGCGTCTCCACCAACCTGCCGCCAATCCACTTCGTCCGCTTCACGGTCTGAGGTCGTCGCCGCTGGCGGGGCGACGGCGATGTCCAGA
This sequence comes from Actinomycetota bacterium, assembly GCA_030645675.1. Classification (GTDB taxonomy): domain Bacteria; phylum Actinomycetota; class Acidimicrobiia; order Acidimicrobiales; family Ilumatobacteraceae; genus UBA668. The sequence goes on from JAUSLQ010000189.1 coordinate 7,980, forward strand.
TCGAGGCCACAACTCACCCATTTCTGCACTTTAGGTGGTCGTCTGTTGACAGAGAGTGCTGACATTGCAATGATCGGCTCTATCCGTTAGCGGGATGACGAGAGAGGGACGAGATTCCATGAAGAGTGTTCGATCACGAGCAGCGCGCCTGCTCACCGTGGGGGCGATCGCGGCGGCAGCCGTCGTCGTGCCCACACTGGCCGAGGTGATCCAGGTGCAAGCAGCACCTTCGACCACGCTGGTGATCTCCGAGTTCCGCGTCCGGGGGCCAAACGGCGCCAACGACGAGTTCATCGAGATCCAGAACATCAGCGCTGGCGACATCACCGTCGCGTCCGCCAGCGGCACCGGCCTCGGCATCGCCGCCTCTGATGGAACCACCAGGTGCTCCATCCCCAACGGCACGGTCATCCCGCGCCACGGGCACTACCTGTGCGTCAACAGCGTGGGCTACTCGCTCGCGGCGTACGCCGCCGGCAACGGCACGGCCGCCACCGGTGACGCCACCTACGTCACCGACATCCCCGACAACGCCGGCATCGCCTTGTTCAACAACAACGTCGGCGGTGGCAGCTACGTGCTGGCCAACCAGATCGACGCAGTTGGTTCCACGAGCGAGGCAAACGCCCTCTACAGGGAAGGCGCGGGTTACCCGGCCCTCACCCCGTTCAGCATCGACTACAGCTTCTACCGCAACCTGTCGACCGGCACGATCGTCGGCATCCCGGTCGACACCGCCACACCGGGCCTCTCAGAGGACACCGACGACAACGCCACCGACTTCGTGTTCGTCGACACCAACGGCACGTCGGCCGGCGCCGGCCAGCGCCTCGGCGCTCCTGGGCCGGAGAACCTGTCGTCGCCCGTGGTCAACGGCAACCTCGACGTCAGCCTGATCGACGACTGCGTCAGCGAGAACTCGCCGCCCAACGCCGTGCGCGACTTCACCAGCGATCCGGCGAACAACTCCACGTTCGGCACGCTCGACCTGCGCCGCACCATCACCAACAACACCGGCGCCGCCGTCACCCGGCTGCGCATCCGCCTCGCCGACCAGCGCACGTTCCCCGCACCCAGCGGCACCGCCGACCTGCGCAATCGCACGTCGGCCGACGCCGTGATCACCGTCGACCGCACGCCATGCGGCAGCACGTCCAGCGTCACGGCGCAGGGCACCACCCTCGAGCAGCCACCGTCGTCGCCCAACGGCTCGGCGTTCAACAGCTCGATGAGCGTGGGCGACATCACCCTAGGTACCCCGCTGGCGATCGGGGCCAGCATCGATGTGCGCATGCTCTTCGGCATCCAGCAGACCGGCGCCAACGCCGCCCGCATCGTGGTCGAGGCACTGGGTGGCACCACCGCCGCGCCCGAGCTCACCTGCATCGGCATGACCGACGGCAGCAACATGACCAACCTGTGCACCCCCAACAACGCGCCGGTGGCGGTCAACGACGCCTACAACGCGACCGAGGACACCCCGCTGGTCGTCAACGCGGCGAACGGTGTGCTCGACAACGACACCGATGTCGACCTCGACACGTTGACGGCGAACACCCCGCAGGTCAGCGGTCCGTCGCACGGCACGCTCGCCCTGAGCGCCGACGGCTCGTTCACCTACACACCGACCGGCAACTACAACGGACCCGACTCGTTCACGTACACCGCCAACGACGGTACAGACGACAGCAACACCGCCACCGTCAACATCACGGTCGGGGCGGCCAACGACGCACCCGTCGCCGTCGACGACGCGTACAACGCGACGGAAGACACCCCGCTGGTCGTCAACGCGGCGAACGGTGTGCTCGACAACGACACCGATGTCGACCTCGACTCGCTGACAGCGAACACCCCGCAGGTCACCGGCCCGTCGCACGGCACCTTGGCCCTCAACGCCGACGGCTCGTTCACCTACACGCCCGCCGCCAACTACCACGGCCCGGATGCGTTCACCTACACCGCCGACGACGGCACCGCCGACAGCAACACCGCGACGGCCAACATCACGGTGGCGTCGGTCAACGATGCACCGACCGCGGTGGGCGATGCCAACGTGACGCTGCAGAACGCCCCGTTGGTCTCGCCGGCCCCTGGCGTGCTGGCCAACGACACCGACCCTGACGGCGACCCGCTGACCGCGGTGCTCATCACGCCACCCAGCCATGGCTCGGTGGCGCTCGCCGCTGACGGCTCGTACGTGTACACGCCGAATGCGGGCTACTCCGGCCCCGACTCGTTCACCTATGCGGCCAGCGATGGCATCGTGCAGAGCGGTACGGTCACCGTCAACCTGACGGTCACCTTCACCGGCGGTCAGCTGCCGGCCACCGGTGGCGACAGCCGCCTGCTGCTGCAGGTCGCGATGTGCCTGCTGCTGGCTGGTGGCACGCTGGTGGTGGCCCGCCGCCGACGCCGCCAGATCATCGGCTGATCACACCGTGCCCGGACACCCCTGGTACCAACTGACCGGGACGGATGCCAACTGACAGGTCGAGGCCCCGCTCGCACGAGCGGGGCCTCGCCGTTCCTGAGGCCACGCCACGGCACCGCGTCGCCCGGACTGCGAGTAGCGTCGGCACATGACGACGCGCCATCTGGAGACCTCCCGCTCGTTCCCGGTGACGGTGGAGCACGCGTACGAGACAGTGCTGGTCGCACCGCTCACCGACATCTTCCGCCGGCGCTTTCTGGCCATCCCGCGGATCGCCGAAGTCATCGGCCAGGAGGGCGAGTGGGGCGCGGCAGTGGGCCAGACGCGCACGATCCGCCTGTCCGACGGCGGCACCATGCTGGAGACGCTCACCGAGCTCGACCGCCCGCATCGCTTCGGCTACTCGATCGGCACGATCAAGGGGATGATGAAGCCGCTCATCGCGTCTGTCGACGGCACGTGGGCCTTCGCCTCCACAGACACTGGAGCGCGCATCACCTGGTCGTGGGAGGTCACACCCACGCACCGCCTCGGCCGCCTGGCGATGCCCGCGTTCGCCCGCATGTGGCAGGGCTACGCCGCCCGGGCCATGGACCAGGTCGAGCAGATCCTGCTGCCCTGAGCCGGCACACCGCATCGATGCCCTGTGCGGACAACCATTCAGGCGGACTCCCCGGCCACTCGCCGAGGTTTGCGCCAGACCCGGACGGGGTATCACTGACCCCGTGAAGTTCGAGGTGCAACTGCGATGAGCGAGGTATCGGCCACCGGTCAAACCAGCGATCGTTGGCCCGCTGACGATCGTTGGCTCGACGGTGCCCTGGCGGAGTTCGCCACGACCCGCGACCCTTCGCTGCGCGAAGAGATCGTGCACCGCTCGATGTGGCTGGCCACGCGAGGGGCCCGCCGGTTCGCCACACGCGGCGAGCCGTTCGACGACCTGCTACAGGTGGCACGCCTCGGCCTGCTGAAGGCGATCGACCGGTACGACCCGTCGCAAGGCGTGCAGTTCGGTGCCTACGCGACCCCCACGATCATCGGCGAACTGCGCCGCCACTTCCGCGACTACACGTGGAGCGTGCACGTGCCCCGCCGAGCGAAGGACATGCGCGCATCCGTCAACGAGCAGGCCGAGCAGCTGACGAAGGACCTCGGGCGTTCGCCGACGGTGCCGGAGATCGCCGACCGACTGAACGTGTCGGCCGACCTGGTGCTGGAGTCGTTGGAGGCCAACAACGCCTACCGGTCGTTCTCGCTGGAGCCGGAGGGAGCCGGGCAGCAGCCCGTCGCCGGCGACGACCCGAACCTCGGCGGAGTGCTCGACCGCGAACAGGTGGTCCAGCTCCTGACGCGCCTGCGTCCGCGCGAGCGGGCGATCCTCTACATGCGCTTCTACGAAGAGCTCAGCCAGTCGGAGATCGCTGAGCGCATCGGGACCAGCCAGGTGCACGTGGGTCGCCTGCTCGCGGCCAGCCTGAGCGCCCTGCGCGAGGTGCTCGGCGCCGAACAACTGGAGCCGAGCGACTCGTAACCGACCTCCGCGCTGACCCGCGGCGAATGGCTTGCCGAATGCCTCGGATGCGGGTACGGTGCGGAGAGAGCACCCCATCGGTTGCTCGTTGCGTAGCTCCGGACCTCGGTTGCGCCCGTCAGGGAGGCAGTACGAGATGAACACGGATTTCGCGTTCCAAGCCAGCGATGGTCTGATCCGCATGAGTGGCGATCTCGACCTCAGCACTCGGCGCCAGGCGTTCGAGGCGTGCTACAACTGCACCGGCCTCGACGTCGAGCTCGACCTCTCCGAGCTGACCTTCATGGACAGCAGGGGCTATGCCTCGATCATCGATGCCGCAGACGTCCTGCAGTCGGAAGGACGGACCTTGACGATCAGCGGGATCCAAGGCGAGCCGTTGCGGCTTCTCACCTTGATCGGGGCGCCGGTGAATGCCACGCTCCTGCACCGACAACCGATCGAGGTGTGAGCGTCACGGCCACGGCCACACCTCCACTTACGCCCGCGGGCAGGTGAGCACTCGCCAGCCCGACCCAGTCGCGTCAACTCCCGCGTGACGCAAGCCGAGGGACCCCCGCGATGGGGTCCCTCGCCGCGTCTCTCCGACGACGGCAATCCGACGCGCGCCGGGGGAGACCGGTTCCGCAGAGCAGCCGTTCAGCGGCGGCCTCGCCGGCTGAAGCCGTAGCCGCCGCCTGTCAGCAGCAGCACGATCAGAACGATCACCAAGATGGTCCACATGGTCTCTCCTTCCTTTCGTCACGGTTGTACCCGCAGGTGGCAGAGTCTCAAACCGGTTCGTCCGCTCGCACCTCGCCGACTGCGCCGGTGGCATGGCGAACGCCCGTCAGCGGCGCCGGCGGCAGGTGATGTCGAGGCGACCGGAGACGAGCGCAACCGTGATCTCGTCGGCCAGGTGGCGAACGATGCCCAGTCCTCGCCCCGACCGTTGATCGGGGGGTGCCACTGTCCACGTCGCAGGGTCCAGGGGCGGCCGTTTTGAAGCGAGCCCACTGCCGACGGTGACCGTACAACACGCGCCAGCGTCGGGGTCGACGCGCACGACGATGGTGCCGCCGTCGCCGTGCTCGATCGAGTTGGCGACCAACTCGCTGACGATCAGGCCGAGGTCGTTGACTGCCGAGGTGCTGGCTTCGGCGCGACGCAACTCAGCCGCGACGAACTCCCGCGCCTCCTGGGCGCTGAGTGGCGCGGACGGATAGAACCGCACCAGGTTCTCGGCAGGCGGGCTCATGCAGACCGGCCATCAGCTCGTCACGCGGTCGCGAGCGAGCGTGCGATGGTGGTGCAGATCGCTGATGCCACGAACGGCGGGCAGGAACATTGCCAGGGACGCGAAGTGCATGACTAGGACCTACCCTCCCGACGACGGCATGAAACCGTCGATCGTCTCCGCTGGTTGGACGTCAGCGGGCCGAGTGTAGCGATCGAACCCCGCCGAGGTGAGCGCCGTAGCGCAATGGTGGTGCGCCTCGCCACGACCAGAGGGCGACAGCACCTCGGTAGGCTCGATCGATTGCCGACCGAGGAGAAGACGTGGGCGCCCCTGAGCACACACCGAACGACGAGCTACTCGGACGGTCCGTGCGCGCCCTGCTGGATTCGCGCCGGCGAACCGGCCCATCCGACATCTGTGGCGTGGTCGACACCGTCCGCCTCCTGCTGGGAGCCGAACAAGCCCGGGTGCACGTCGCCGACTACGCACTGAATTGCCTGCGCGTGCTCACCCCCGCCGGCTCCCTGGGCGAGCCCTACCTGCTCGAGGGCACGCTGGCTGGGCGTGCCTTCTCCACCGGTGAGGTCGTCGCCACCGATACCACGTGGTGGGTCCCCCTCGTGGACGGCCGCGAGCGGATCGGTTTGCTGGAGCTGGAGATCCTCGACGCACGCGGCCAGCAGCCAGCGGTGCACCCCGACCTGTCCGCCGTGCTGGTCCTGCTCATCATCTCGATGCGGCGGTACACCGACGTCTGGTTGCGAACGCGGCGGGCAGTCACCATGTCGGCAGCCGCGGAGGCCCAGTGGGACCTCCTCCCACCACTCTCATCCTCCGGCCCGGGAGTGGAGGTGAGCGGCATTCTGGAGCCGGCGTACGAGATCGGCGGCGACTCGTTCGACTACGCCCTCAACCCCGGACAGCTGGACCTGGCCATCATCGATGCCATCGGCCACGGCATGTCGGCCGTGCTCATGTCCACCGCGGTCATCAACAGCCTGCGCAACACCCGCCGCGAGCGCGGCAGCCTCGTCGAGGCCTATCGCCAGGCGGACGAGCTGATCGCTCGCCACTTCGGAAACTCCAACTACGTCACCGGCCAGCTGGCGTCGCTCGACCTGGCCACCGGGGTGCTCACCTGGATCAACGCCGGCCACCTGCTGCCGCTCCTGGTACGCAACGGCACATACGCAGGCGAGCTGCAGTGCTCGCCCTCGAAGCCGATAGGACTCGGTGGCCCCGTGCTGCAGGTGGCGCAGGAGACCCTGCAACGCGGCGATCGCGTGCTGTTCCACACCGACGGCATCACCGAGTCCGTCTCACCGAGCGGCGGCCGCTTCGGGCTCGATCGGTTGGCCGACTTCCTGATACGCGCCACACTCGACGGCCTGCCCGGAGCAGAGACGGTGCGCCGGTTGTCGGCAGCCGTCGGCGCGCACGTCGACCAAGGCCTGAACGACGACGCCACGATGCTGTTGGTCGAGTTTCAGGGTGCCGATCACGACCTCACGGACCCGACCGGTCACGGTTCACGCACTTCGGAGACGTGACGACAGGACGAGGCTGCCTGCACCGCCTCCGCAGCGAGAAGGTCCGTCTGAGCCATGAGCGAGACGGGTATCGAAGCGGCAATGGTCGCCGCGCACGCTCCCCACACCACATCCGTCCTGCGGATCCTCGAGGACCATCACCCGAGCAGCAGCTCGCCACTCCGTGGCAGCGGCGTGACGGCACGAGACCGCACGGATCGGCTCGACCGTCGACGCGACATCATCGATCATTGGAGCGAAGCACTCGCGCGTGGAGATGACGCCGCCGTGGAACGATTGGTCCGGCAGAGCCGCATCGACCGCAGCTGGGTCGCGGCCTCTGGCCAGTTCGGGGCGTTGTTGGGCTAGGCCGGCCAGCTCGGTGGTCTTGTGCAGCTCTCTGCGGTCGAGCCGGCCCAGGTTCTCGACTGCGGCGGCTGGGAATGAACCGAGAGCGTCCAGGGTTGTCATCATTTAGTGCTAACTATGCTGGTCTCCCTGTGACGAAGAACCTGACGAACCTGGACACGTACCCGAACCCAAACCCGAACCCGAACCTGCACACGAACGCGAACGCGAACGAGGTGGCGCCCGTGGAAGGCGCCTTGGGCGTCCGGCCAGGAGCGCTGGTGCTGGTCACGGGGGCCAGCGGCTACATCGGCGGTCGATTGGTGACGGTGCTGCTCGAGCGCGGCTACCGAGTGCGGTGCTTGGTCCGCACCCCTGCAAAGGTGCTCTCTGCGCCGTGGCGCCCATCGGTCGAGATCGTGCACGGCGATGTCGGCGGCGACCTGAGCACGGCCATGGCAGGCGTGGAGGCGGCGTTCTATCTGGTGCACTCGATCGGCTCATCGGCCGAATGGGCCGAGCACGACCGTGCAGTTGCCGAGAACTTCCGGCACGCGGCCGAGGAGGCGCGGGTTCGCCGCATCGTCTACTTGGGCGGGCTCGGCGACCATTCGTCGGGTGAGCTCAGCGAACACTTGGCGAGCCGTCAGGAGGTCGGGGCCGAGCTCGCCAAGGGTTCGGTGCCGGTGGTCGAGCTCCGAGCCGCAGTCGTCATCGGGTCGGGCTCGGCGAGCTTCGAGATGCTGCGATACCTCGTGGAAGTCCTTCCGGCGATGGTCACGCCGCGCTGGGTCGACACGAAGTGCCAGCCGGTCGCCGTGCGCGACGTCCTGCACTTCCTCGTCGAGTCGTTGACCGCAGATGTCACTCACCGAGTGCTCGACGTGGGCGGGCCCGAGGTCCTGACGTATCGCGAGATGATGGCTCGGTATGCGGAGGTCGCCGGTCTGCGACGCCGGGTCGTCGTACCGGTGCCGTTCCTCACGCCTGGCCTGTCGTCGCGATGGATCGGCCTTGTCACGCCGATCCCACCGATGCTCGCTCGGCCGCTGATCCAGAGCCTCGTGAACGATGTGGTCGTCACTGGCGATGCTGCGGTCGACGCGATGCCGATCGACCAGCTCAGCTATCGCAAAGCGGTGGAACTGGCTCTGGGCCATTCGATCAGTGGCGACGTGCCGACGAGTTGGGCGCACGCCGAGCTGGGCGGGCGCCCACCTGCCGAGCCGCAGCCCACCGACCCCGCCTGGTCCGGAGGCACGGTCAACCTCGATCGGCGCGAGCGGCACGTCGCAGCGCTGCCGGACGAGCTGTTCCAGGTGCTCTGCTCCATCGGCGGCCGGCACGGCTGGTATGCAGGCGACTGGTTGTGGAGCCTGCGCGGCGTGCTCGACTCGCTGGTCGGCGGGGTCGGCATGCGACGAGGACGCCTTCATCCGCGTCAGTTGTCCGTCGGTGATCCAGTCGACTTCTGGCGCGTCGAGTCCATCGCCCCCGACAGCCTGCTGCGTTTGCGCGCCGAGATGCGCCTTCCCGGAGACGCCTGGCTGCAATGGCAGATAGAACCCGACGGCGCCGGTGCAACCATCACCCAGACGGCACGATTCCACCCGCGCGGGCTCCTCGGTCGCCTGTACTGGATCGCGGTCGCGCCCTTCCACCGATTGATCTTCCCAGGGCTCCTTGCTGGTATCTGTGCCGATGCCGAGCGGCTGCACGCCTTCGTCGAGCCCGGTCACGCTCATTGCTGTGCAGCTGACGAGCATGGGCGGGGACCGTCGTGGAGGAACGAGTAGTCCTCGAGGACCTGACACGCATGCCGTGCCTGTTCGAAGATGTCCCCGAGCGAAGCCCTGGTCGTCGCGTCGGCCATCAGCTCGTCGAAGTCGGTCCCGTCGGCTTCGGCGACCGCTGCGAGGAGGTCCTCCTTGCTGGCGACGAACTGGGTGAGGAGCTTGACGTAGTCGGCATGTGCCTCGCCCAGCGAGGGCGGGGGCTCGAGACGCTCGAGGTCCGCGACCAGCGCAGCGATGGCCGCGAAGACCTCGGCGACGAAGGCGGCGGCCACGGCATGCGGGTCGCCTTCGGCTCGTGAGACGGTGTCGTAGGCGTGAGCGAGCGTGGCGTTGGAGCGGGAGTCGATGCCTGCCAAGGTCACCATGTAGTCCAGTTCAGCCGGGGTGAGCGGCACGACGTCCGGCAAGGTGCCACCGTTGAGCATGCGGAGGAACTCCTGTGCTGCGGCGTCGGCGTCGGCGTTGACAGCGACTGCCACGGCGACTCCGTCGGGGTCGCGCACGATGGCACCGTTGTCGTCGATCCTGACCGTCATCGTCTGCGAGATGACGAGATCCGGGTTGACGGCGGTCATGGCGGCGAGTTCGTCCCAGAGGTAGAAGCCGGCGAGAGTCGGGCGGGAGGTGGCCATCTGGTGCACGGTTCGCGCTGCCGGTCCATCGAGCGTGGCCAGTCGGCGCAGGAGGCGTTCGGTCCACGGGAGGTGGTTCGTGGCGTCGAGCGGTACGAAGGTCACCGGTACGCCGGATGCGAGCACACGGCGGGCGGACTCGGGGTCGATGTAGATGTTCCACTCCGCGGCGGGTGATGCCTCGACGTTGCCGGGAACGGTGACCGCGCCGCCCATGATCACGATCCTCTCGATCTGGCCGGCGAGCTCGGGATGCGCGGCCAGGACCACACCGAGGTTGGTCAACGGGCCGACCGTAACCAGGGTGATCGGGGTCGTCGCCGCGACGAGTGTGTCGGTGAGGAGCTGCTCGGCGTCACGGACCGGTTCGGGCTCGACCGCGGGCAGCATCTCGGTACCCCAATCGTTGACCTCTGAGCGCCACTCCTCGGGCCAGTCACGATCACCGATCAGCGGGGTGTTCCGCCCGCAACCAACCGGCACGTCAATGCGGTCGGCGACCGCGAGCAGCGCCCGGGTGGTACGCGTTCCTGGTTCACAGTCCGCTTCGCCGGTGCCGGGGAGGGTGACGGCGAGCAGGTCGACCGCCGGGTTGGACGCCAGGTACAGCAATGCACCGGCGTCGGAGAGGGTCGGGCTGTAGTCGAGCAGCACCCGCAACCGCTTCGGCGAGGCGGGATCCACCGTGTCGCCGTTGCTCGCACAGCCCACGATCGCCGGGCTGAGCAGCGAACTGGCAACAACGAGGGACCATGCCCGGGTGACGATCCCTCTGGTGATGCTCATCGCCTGACAGACGAATGACGACGTCTGTCAGGTGACGTAGCTGATCGAGTCGTCGCGCGACCGACGCACCGGTTCGCCCGCGAGCGAGAGTCGCGTGGCTACGACGCTGGGTCCGCTGGGAGTGCGCCGGGCGCAGGTTCGATTCGCAGGATCCACGTTCCCGGGCCGAGGGGCGGCACCGACATCGACGGTGGCATGCCCGCTGCGGGTGCGACACCCGACTCGTCGAGCCGCTTGTTGCTGGAGAGCAGGCGGCCGATGACCGGCAACGCGATGACGTTCGCTGCGTGCAGGACTCCCATGATCAACAAGATGCCGCCGATGCGGGCCGCCTCGTGCTGGAGCTGCTCGCCGGTCGATCTGCGCCAACTCGCGTGTTCGACGAAGGTGACGGTGAACAGCACGAACGCTGCGAAGATCAGGTAGTACGCGACATCGGTGAGCACGAGGTAGCTCTTGCCGGTGCGCGGGTTGGCGCGGAACACGTCGGCGGCGTACGAGCGACCGAAGCGTTTGATGAACGGGCCGAGCCCGATGGCGAGCGCGACGAGCACGATGTTGGTGATCAGTTCGATGACCCACCACGGCATGACGAACCTCCTGTTGTCGAAATCGGATAGAGCGAGCGCGAGCAATGCGTTGGCGGCGACGAAGGCGAGAATCCACCGGGCGAGGCGCCATCGGAATCGGCGTCGGGCCTGTTGGTCGTCGAGGCTTCGGGTCACCCGGGCGAACAGGTCGGGGTTCTCCGACACGGATGTGCGAGCGTCGGCGAACGCGGCGACGAGCAGCTGTTCGACGTCGGTCGTGTTCACGGCTCGGCCAACGACCGGTCGAGCGCAGCCATCGCGCGTTGCAGGTGGGTCTTCACCGAGTTCGCCGACAGCCCGAGCGTCGCCGCGATCCGATCGATCGGATACTCCTCGAAGTAGCGCAACGTCACGCAATCGCGTTGACGGCCAGGAAGCCGTCGCACCGCGTCGAGGACTCGCGCGTGCTCTTCGGAGCGCACGAGCTGATCGGCCGTGTCGTCACCCACGTCGACATCGCGGCCCGTGGTCGCATGATGGCGAAGTGAGACAAGACCCCGTCGGTTGTGGTCTCGAGCGAGGTTCAACACGATCGACCGCAGATACGCGGGCGCTCTTTCGATCGCGTCGATCCGTCCGGCGTGGCGGGCGAGTCGGAGGAACGCCTCTTGCACGATGTCCTCGGCGGCGTCGCGGTCGTCGACGAACAAGCGGGCCAAGCGCACCAACGAGCGACCCTCGGTCTCGAACATCCGGACGACGAGTTCCTCGGCCTCGACGGTGATCGTCTCACCCTGCAGCCTTGCCGCGGCGATCGCCATCAAGAACGGCGGCAGGCTCCGTTCCCGGTGTGGGACGACGACCGTGTGCACTTTCGCTCAGCCGTTCACGGTCGGAGGGCGACCTGCTCGCCCAGGGTTGCACATCCCACCAGAGTGCCAGGCGCGTGAACGTCGAGATGACGAGCACGTCGCCAGAGACCTCGTCGACCCCGCGCTGGACTCTTCGCCATGCCAGACAGACGAACGACACCACCAGCCGGGTGACACGAGCACATTCCTTTCTCGCCTGTCACCCGCCCGCCGCTCGGCCTCGTCTGTCCAGACAACGCCCATCAAGGAGGCACCCCATGAAACACCGTCTGATCGCCGTCGCTGCCGGCGCGGCGCTCGTCGCCGGGCTCGTCAGCGCGAGTACCGCCGATGCTCGAACCCGCTCGGCCAGAACCACCCTTGCGACCGCCGACGGCACCCGGATCGGTTCCGTCGAGTTCAGGACCGACGATGGGCACACCGAGGTACGGGTCCGTCTCACGGGCGCGCCTGGCATCGATGCGTTCCACGGGTTCCACATCCACGCCAACGACGTCACCGCCAACGGTGACGGCTGCGTCGCCGATCCCACCGCCGCACCGTCAACCTGGTTCGTGTCAGCGGACGGTCACTACAACCCGACTGGGCAGGCCCACTCCCATCATGTCGGTGACATGCCTGTCGTGTACGTGAACGCCGACGGCAGCGTCGAGACCAGGTTCCGGATCGACAAGATCAACCTCGCCGAACTGAACGGCAAGGTGGTCATCTTGCACGCCGGTGCCGACAACTACGCCAACATCCCGCTCGGCACCGGCCCGACCCAGTACACGGCGAACTCCACCGACGCGACGAGCGCAACGGCCAAGACCGGCAACGCCGGTGACCGAGTCGCCTGCGGCGTCATCACGTCACGATGAACCGCCACGAGAGCGAGCGCTGTCGACTGGTCGATCTCAGCTCGACGATCGGTCCAACATAGGGTGATGATGAAGCCATCGACACGGCTACCGGGCCCACGTGGAGTCGCACAAGTTCGCCACTTGCGACAGATCTTTCGGAACCCCTCGTCCGCGCTCGACGAGCTCCGCAGCACCTACGGACCCGTCTGTGGCCTCGGGTTCGGCCCGGCCCGCCTGGCCATCGTCGGAGATCCCGTGATGTTGCGCGAACTCTTCTCGATGCCATCGGAGCGGTTCAGGTGGGGCCACAAGTTCAACGTGTTGGGGTTCGTCGTCGGACCCGGCTCGATGATCGTCTCCGACGGCGAGGACCATCGACGCCGCCGCTCCTCGGTCCAGACCGCGTTCAGCCGCAAACGCTTGAACGGTTGGATCCCGATGATCGTCGACCGAACCGACCACGCGATCGACCACCTGGCCGCCTCCGCCGAACCAGGTGGTCAGGTCGATCTGACCCCGATCGTGCGAACGCTCGTACTGACGATCGCCGTGCACGCCTTCTTCGGCGAGACCTTCGCCGAACGCAGTGGCGAGATCGCGCGGCTCTTCGAACGCCCCCAGGCCTACCTCGAGTCCCCCACGATTCGACAGCTCCCTCACCCGCTCCCGTTCACCGCCAGGGCACGGGTCCGTGCCGACCGCCGGGCGCTCGATGCGATCCTCGACACCGAGATCGCCCAGCGGCGGACAGAACCGACCAGCGATCCACTCGATCTGCTCGCTGCCCTCGCCCACGACAACAGCCTCTCCGACGCCGAGATCCGCGACCAGGTCGTCACCCTCATCGGCGCCGGCTACGACACCACCGCTGCCGCCATGGCATGGATGCTCTGGCGCAGCACGACCACACCGAGCATCTGGTCCCAGCTACGCGCCGAAGCCGACGACGTGTTCGGACCACTCGACCACTCGGCCACCGAGGACGACGCGGCTCCGCCGGACCACTCGACGCTCGCCCGCCTCGGATACGCGAACCGCGTCATGCGCGAGAGCCTTCGCCTGCACCCACCAGGAGCGATCTCACCACGCGAGGCCGCGGAAAGCATCCAGATCGGCGGCCACACCATTCCCAAGGGCACGCTCGTGCTGTGGTCCGCCTACCTCGCCGGACGCGACCCGAACTCCTGGCCGGACCCGCTCGAGTTCGAGCCCGATCGATTCAGCCATCTCACCCCCGAACAGCAGGCCGTGACCGACCAGGCCTGGGTGCCGTTCGGCCGTGGAGCACGGAACTGCATCGGCTTCGCCCTGGCCCAGATGGAGCTCACCCTCATCATCGCCCGCCTCGCGCAGCGCCTCGACCTGACACCGCCGACCACCACGATCCCGCGACCCGTCGGCATGGTCATCAACCGCCCCACCGGCGGAGCACCCTTCGCCATCACCCCCAGAAGCACCCGCTGAGGGGCGGCGACGCGCCTCCGGCCGGGGCTCAGCGCCGTCAGCAGATGCGGGGGAGCTGCTCGCCCAGTGGGCGATCCACGATCCTCGTCGAGCCGAAACCGGTACGCGCCACGACGACGCCGGCGTGGCCCTCGACGACGCGACCGATGACAGTGGATCTGCTGCCGACATCGGTGGCGGCCATCGCGGCCAGTACCTGATCGGCGTGGTCGGGCGCGACGAAGGCGACGAGTTTGCCTTCGTTTGCCACGTGAATCGGGTCCAGGCCCAGGAAACCGCACGCCGCGCGGACAGCTTCGGGAACCGGCAGTGACCGCTCCTCGAACTCGATGCCCACCTGAGCGGTCTCGGCGATCTCGCACAGAGAAGCGGCGAGTCCGCCGCGGGTGGGGTCGCGCAACACGTGGATGTCGGCGCACGCGGCGAGCATCGCTGCCACCAGATGGTTGAGCGGCGCCGTGTCGGAGCGCAGCTCGGTGCCGAACTCCAGGCCTTCGCGGAGACTGAGCACGGCGATTCCGTGGAGGCCGATCTCACCGGAGACGATCACCACGTCGCCGGGCCGTGCGCGCTCGGGCCGAATGTCGACGCCGTCGGGCAGCAGGCCGATGCCGGCGGTGTTGATGTACACGCCGTCGCCGTGGCCGCGCTCGACCACCTTCGTATCGCCGGTGACCAGCTGCACGCCGGCGTTCAGCGCGGCAACACCCATCGACGTGGCGATGCGCCCCAGCACGTCCATCTCCAGGCCCTCTTCGAGCACGAACCCGGTCGACAACGCGAGCGGCTGCGCCCCGCGCATCGCCAGATCGTTGACCGTTCCGTAGACGGCGAGCTCACCGATGTTGCCACCGGGGAAGAACAGCGGCCGCACGACGTACGTATCGGTGGAGAACGCCAACCGGACACCGTTGCCCAGCTCCAGCACGTGGGCGTCGGTGGGCGTAGCCGTGCGAGCAGCCTCTCCGAAGGCCGGCAGGAACAGGTGTTGCACCAACTCGGCCGACAGCTGCCCCCCGCCACCATGCCCCATCACGATGTGGTCCTGATGGCGCAAAGGGAGTGGGCACGACCAGCCCTCGAGGTCGATCGCCGGAGTGGCGTCAGCCTCAGCCACGACGCACTGCCGCGGGTGGGTCGAGACGGCGGTACTGGAAGTAGGCGGCGCACGCGCCCTCACTGGAAACCATCGTGGCGCCCATCGGCGTGCGCGGGGTGCACTCCTTGCCGAAGCACTCGCACTGGTCGGGCTTGAGCACTCCCTGCAGCACGTCGCCGGCCCGGCAGCGCACGGGCTCGCTCACCGACAGCTCACCGACGTCGAAGCGGCGCTCAGCATCGAAGGCGGCAAACTCCGACTTCAGCCGCCAACCGCTCATGGGGATCATCCCTATGCCGCGCCACTGGCGGTCGCACGTCTCGAAGACCCGCGCCAGCATCTCCTGCGCCGGCTGGTTGCCCTCGGCGCGCACGGCGCGCGGGTAGGCATTCTCCACCTCGGAGCTGCCGGCCTCCAGTTGCAGCACGCACCGGCGGATGCCGTCGAGCACGTCGAGAGGCTCGAAGCCGGTGACCACGATCGGCACCGCGTACCGCTCTGCCAAGGGTTCGTACTGCCGCGTGCCCATCACGGTGCACACGTGGCCGGCTGCGAGGAACCCCTGCACCCGCGAGGTCGGGGAAGTCATCAGTGCCTCGATCGCCGGCGGCACGAGCACATGGCTGACGAGCATCGAGAAGTTCTGCAGGCCCCGCTCGCGCGCCTGGAACACTGCCATCGCGTTGGCCGGGGCGGTGGTCTCGAAACCGACACCGAAAAAGACGACCTCCTTGTCGGGGTGCTCCTGCGCGAGGTTCACGGCATCGAGCGGTGAGTAGACGACGCGCACGTCGCCACCCTTGGCCTTCACCGAGAACAGGTCGTCGCGGCTACCGGGAACGCGCAGCATGTCGCCGAACGAGGTGAACAACACGTTCGGTCGCGCAGCAATGGCCAGCGCCCGGTCGATCATCTCCAGCGGTGTGACGCACACCGGGCAACCAGGCCCGTGGATCAGCTCCACTCGATCGGTGAGCAACTGGTCGATGCCGTTGCGGATGATGGAGTGCGTCTGGCCGCCGCAGACCTCCATGATCGCCCACGACTTCGTCGCTGCCGCGTCGATCTGTTCGAAGAGCGAGCGAGCGAGCGCGGGATCGTTGAACTCGTCGAGGTACTTCACGGTGCCCCTTCAGTGACGGCGTCGGCCCCACCCAGCTCTTCGAGCAAGCCCAGGTCGGTGAACATCTGCAGGGTCTCCAGCGCCGACGCTTCGTCGAGCCGGGTGATCGCGAAGCCGGCGTGCACGATCGTGTAGTCGCCCTCCTGCACCTCCGGCACGTACGCGAGGCAGACGGTCTTCGTCACTCCGCCGAAGTCGACCGTGGCCATGCGCGTTCCGTGTTCGGACCGGATCTCCAACACCTTGCCGGGGACACCGAGGCACATGACTATCTCCTTCCGTACCCGGCGACGACCGCCTGGCCGAGTGACAAACCGCCATCGTTGGGTGGGACGAGGCGGTGCGTCAGCACCTCGAACCCTGCTGTTTCCAGCGATGCCCTCGTGAGCCGCGTCAGCAACGCGTTCTGGAACACGCCGCCGGTGAGCGCCACCGGCAGCACACCGTGAACGGCCGCGACGTGGCGCGAGGCGGCGAGCACGGCGGCGGCGACCGCGTGGTGGAACGCCAGTGCGGTGCTGGCGAGATCGCTGCCTTCGGTCACGGCGTCGACGATGCCCTGCAGCACAGGGGCGGGGTCGATGATCCCGGCCGTGTCGAGCCCGAAGGCCCACGGCAACGCTGCCGGGTCGACGGTGCCGCCCTCGGCCAGCACTTCCAACTCGATCGCGGCCTGCGCCTCGTAGGAGATGCGGTGCCGAACCCCCAGCAACGAGGCGACGGCGTCGAACAGGCGACCCATGCTGGTGGTGGGCACGCACCCGACGTTGCGCTCCACCTGTCGGCGCACGACGGCCAGCTCGACGGCATCGCATGCTGCGACGGCAGTTAGCGAAGGGTCGGCCTCAATTCCAAGCGCAGCGAGGTACGCCACTGCGATCCGGCACGGGTTGCGCACCGCGCCATCGCCACCGGGGAGCGGCAACGGAAGCACATGCGCGACGCGGACGAAGCCGGCGTAGTCGGCGAGGAGCACCTCGCCTCCCCAGATCTCGGGTGCGCCGTTGTCGCCGATGCCGTAGCCGGTGCCGTCGAAGGCGATCCCGATCACCGGCGAGGTGCCGTCCAGGCCGTTCTCGGCCATCACCGATGCGACGTGCGCGTGGTGGTGCTGCACCTCCACCAACGTTCGATCGCCGCGGTGCTCGACTGCCCATCGGCGCGTGAGGTAACCGGGATGCCCGTCCGACGCGATGACCGTCGGCTGCACGGCATACATCCGTTGGAACGCGTCGACCGATCGCTCGAACGCGTGCAGTGTCTCCAGGTTCTCCATGTCGCCGATGTGCTGGCTGACCCACGCTCGACGGCCGCTCGCGATGCAGCAGGTGTTCTTCAGCTCACCGCCGACGGCAAGCGTGGGCGCGACGTGCGTGGGCAACGCCACTGGCAACGGCGTGTAGCCCCGGGAGCGGCGGACAGGCTGCACGTAGCCGTCGACGACTCGGATCACCGAGTCGTCGCAGGGCACGTGGATCGGCCGATCGTGGGTGAGGAACGCGTCGGCCAAGCCTGCCAGTCGTGTACGTGCATCCGCATCGTCGGTGCAGATCGGCTCGTCGGACAGATTGCCGGACGTCAGCACCAGCGTCCGCGGCGCGGCGTTGCCGGCACCGGGCGCAGGTGCGAACAGCAGGTGGTGCAACGGCGCGTACGGCAGCATCACACCCAGCAGCGGGTTGCCCGGAGCGACAAACGGCGACACCAGCGTTCCCGGTCGGCCGCGCAGCAACACGATCGGCCGAGCCGGCGACACGAGCGCGGCAGCTTCCTCATCGCTGATCTCCGCCAACTCATGGGCGGCCGCGAGGTTCGGCACCATCAACGCGAACGGTTTGTCCGAGCGGCCCTTGCGCTCGCGCAACGAACGCAGCGCCGTGTCGGAGCCGGCGTCACACGCGAGGTGGTAGCCACCGATGCCCTTCACCGCCACGATGCCACCGGAGGCGAAGGCGCGGTGCGCTGCCGCGAGGACGGCGTCGGTGCCTTCGACGATCTCGTTGCCGATCTCGAAACGCACGCGCGGCCCACACTGCGGGCACGCGTTGGGTTGCGCGTGGTAGCGACGGTCGGCCGGGTCGTGGTACTCGGCGAGACAGGCTGCGCACATGGTGAAGCCCGCCATCGTGGTGGCCGGTCGGTCGTAGGGCAGGTCGCTGATGATCGTGAAGCGCGGGCCGCAGTTGGTGCAGTTCGTGAACGGGTACCGGTACCGGCGGTCGGCGGGGTCGAATACCTCGGTCATGCACTCGTCGCACGTGGCGACGTCGGGCGGCACCAGCGTGCGTGCGCCGCCCCCCACTGATGATTCGGCGATGACGAAGCCGCTCACACCGGTCAGCGGCACCGCCACTTGAGTCACCGACTCGACGCGCGCCAAAGGTGGGGCATCGCGGGAGAGGCGCTCGGCGAACACCGCGAGCACCACCACATCACCCTCGACCTCGACGAACACGCCCGCCGCGTCGTTGCCCACGAACCCGGCGAGTCCGAGCTCGGTCGATAGCCGATGCACGAACGGGCGGAACCCCACGCCCTGCACCACACCTGTGACGAGCAGGCGCCGACGTTCGACGCCATCCACGCGAGCGCCGGGCGCGGCGATCACGGGTCGACGCCCCAGACAGTGACCCGGTTGTTGCCCGGGTCGTTCGGTGGTGGTCACGACCTGCTCCCTCTCTGCTCGTGGACCTGCACCAGCTGGCGGTCGATCACTTCCACTCCATCGGCATCACCAGCTCGCTGGAACAACTCGCGTGCCTTACGGTACTTGGCCGCCGCGTGTTCGAACACGGCGGCATGGCAGTTCATCTACGATCTCGTCGACGGCGGCGGCGAGTTCGACTTCACCGCCGTCGGCGCGGCACTCGTTCAACACGGCTCGCGGTAGCGTGCGCGCCGTGCACGAGCTTTCGATCTGTACATCGCTGGCCAGGATCGTCGAGGCGCACGCCGACGGACGTACGGTCGATGTCGTGCACCTCGACGTCGGCCACCTGCGCCAGGTCATCCCCGACACGTTGCGCTACTCGTGGGAGATCGTGGTGCTCGACACGCCACTTGCCGGATCGGTGCTGGACATCAACCACATCCCGGCGGTGCTGCACTGCCGCATCTGCGGTGCTCGCACCGCCATCGAGGTGCCGGTCTTCCGATGCGGCTGCGGTTCCACCGCCGTCGATGTCGTCGGCGGAGAGGAACTGCTCGTCACATCACTCGACCTCGCCGGCCCGCGCACCGCTGCGCCGCCACGACCCTGAACGGAGATCCAACTCATGGGACGGTTCCACTACCACGCCGACGGCACGGGCCACTCGCACGACCAAGACCACGACCAAGACCACGAGCACGAGCACGAGCACGACCATCACCACGAGGGCAGTGTCGGCGATCACTCCGGGTACACCACCGGTGGGCTGCGGGTCGACGTGTTGGAGAAGATCCTGGGCGAGAACGACCGCACGGCCGAGGCCAACCGCAGCGACTTCGCCGACGCCCACGTGCACGTCGTCAACATGATGTCGTCGCCCGGCGCCGGCAAGACCACCCTGCTGCGCGAGGTCCTGCTGCGCATCGGCGCCACCCTGCGAGTCGGCATCGTCGAGGGCGACATCGAGACGTCGATCGACGCCGATCGCCTCGCCGGCCTCGGCGCACCAGTGTCGCTGATCAACACGGCCAACGGCTTCGGCGGCGAGTGCCACCTGGACGCGACGATGGTGCGTTCCGCATTGCCGCGGCTGCCGCTCGCCGATCTCGACCTGCTGGTCATCGAGAACGTCGGCAACCTCGTGTGCCCCGCCGAGTTCGACGTCGGCGAAGACGCGCGGGCGATGGTCTTCTCCATCACCGAGGGCGAGGAGAAGCCGCTCAAGTACCCGGTCATGTTCCGCTCTGCCGACCTCGTCATCGTCAACAAGATCGACCTGCTCCCGTACCTCGACTTCGACCTTCCCGCGTTCTACTCGAACCTTCGCGACGTGAACCCACACGTGCGCACGATCGAGACCTCGGCCAAGACCGGTACCGGCGTCGACGACGTCTGCACCTGGCTGCGCTCGCTGGCCGACCACGAATGACCACTGTTCGACGACGTCACGCCGGTGACCTGGCCTACCCCTGGGCCATCGTCGCCCGGCTGCGCGAGGAGGGCCACACCGTCGGCCGCACGCGACTCCGAAACGGGTACTGAGATCGTCTCGGAATCCGGGATGGTCCAGCCCTAGAAGCCGGAATGGGACGGATCAGCCCCGGAAGCGCCGGTGACATCCCACGGTGATCGGATCACGATCTCGTGAGATCCGTCAGGCGTCGTCGAGGACGACGTCGAACGTGGTAGCCAGCTCTCCGTCGGCGTCGGTCGTGAACGTTCGCACCAAGCTGTCGCGTACGCCGAAGACTGCGTCGTTGAGCAGGTAGTCGCTCTCACTGTCGAACAAGTGGGTGATGAGCGGCTTGAAGCCGTCGAGGCTGAACCACAGATGAGTGTGACCCGGACGCCACCAGCTGCGACCGTTGTCCTTGAGCAGCTTCCCGGCGGGGCCGTCGTCGGGGATGGGGTACGGCACCGGGCGGATGGTCCGGATGGCAAACGTGCCGTCGTCGTCGGTGCGGTACACGCCGCGTAGGTTGAACGAGTGCTGGCCGCCGGGCTGCTGGCAGGCGTAGAAGCCCGACGAGGCGTTCTGCCAGGCGTCGACCTTCACACCGGGCAGTGGCTCGCCGCTCAGGTTCGTCACCCTCCCGCGGATGATGACCCGGTCACCCGCGTCGTCGTCCTCGAGCATCGACTCGCCGTTGGCGCGCTCGGGCGATCCGGGCACGAAGAACGGGCCGAGGACCGTGTTCTCGGTACTGCCGGCTGAGCCGGCGTGGCTGATGGTCTCCACGAGGGTGCTCACGCCGAGCGTGTCGCTCAACAGGATGTACTCCTGGCGGACGTCGTCGCAGATCTTGCCCGTGGCAGTGAGGAATTGGATGCCGGTGAACCACTCGTCGTGCTGCAGACCGACCTCCTCGACGAAGGCGTGTAGGTGCCGGATGGCTGCCTTGGTGATCTCCGCGAGGCGCGGGTTGGGCGACTGGTCGTAGCGCGCCAGGACCTCGCTGATCAGTTCGGCGTGTTGGTTCATGATTCCCTCAATTTGGTTAGTTGGTATGACGGACCTGTGGGTCAATGCAGGCTCTCGATCACCACGGCAATGCCCTGACCGACGCCGATGCACATGGTGGCGAGGCCGTAGCGCCCACCGGTCCGCTGAAGGTGGTGGGTCAGCGTGGTGACGATGCGGATGCCGCTGCAACCGAGCGGGTGCCCGATGGCGATGGCACCACCGAGCGGGTTGACCTTGGTGGGGTCGAGTTCGGGCATCTCGCGAAGACATGCGATGGACTGGGCGGCGAACGCCTCGTTCAGTTCGACCGCGTCGAGGTCGCTCCAGGTGATTCCGGCGCGCCGCAGCGCGAGCCGGGATGCCTCGACGGGGCCGAGACCGAACAGGTGAGGCTCTACACCGGCGGTGCCACGGCCGGCGATCCGCGCGAGCGGAGTCGCGCCGAGTCGTTCGGCTCCCGCAGCGGAGGTGACGAGCATCGCAGCTGCGCCGTCGTTCATCGGCGACGAGTTACCGGCGGTCACCGAGCCGTTGGATCGGAAGACAGGCTTCAGCTTGGCAAGCGTTTCCGGGGTGCTGTCGGGCCGGACGCATTCGTCCCTGGGCAGGTCGGCACCCGGCGCTGCGATGATCTCGGGGTCGAACGATCCATTCGCCCACGCCTCGGTGGCCCGCCGGTGCGAGTCCGCCGCGAAGTCGTCCTGCTCCTCGCGGCTGATTGCGTACTTGTCGGCGAGGATCTCCGCTCCTTCACCGAGGGCGACCGTCCACTCCTTGGGCATCTGCGGGTTGACCATTCGCCAGCCGAGCGCGGAGTTCCACAGCTGTTCGTGGCTGGTGGGGTAGCCCTTGGCAGGCTTCAGCAACACCCACGGCGCACGGGTCATGCTCTCGACCCCACCGGCGACGACGATGTCGGCGTCTCCGACCTCGACGGTTCGGGACGCACCGAACAGCGCCTCCATGCCACTCCCACACAAGCGGTTGAACGTCGCGCCCGGGACCGTGACGGGGAAGCCGGCGAGGAGAGACGCCATCCGCGCCACGTTGCGGTTGTCTTCGCCGGCACCGTTGGCATCACCTGCGTAGATCTCGTCGATGTCGGCAGGATCGAGGGAGGCGTTGCGGCGGGCGATGGCCCGGTACGCCTCGGCAAGAAGGTCGTCGGGGCGGACACCAGCGAGGGCGCCGCCGAGCTTGCCGAGCGGGGTTCGGACGGCATCGACGATGAATGACTGTGTCATGTGGAACGTTTCCGATCGCGGTGATCGCCGACCTCGTCATCTACGACGAGCCGGCGCTGGATGGGGAAGACCTGAAGGCTCGGAAAGTGCCGCTGGAGTGAACCCCACAAGCCTCGCTGGAAGAAGAGGGCGACGACCATTGCGAGGAGGCCGGTGACGATGAGGTACCACTCGTCGCTCAACTGGATGGCGCTGTCGGTGCTGGTCACGTAGTCGCGCACGAGGTACCACAGGGCAGCGCCGATGATCGGCCCTTCAATGGTGCCGATGCCGCCGATGACGACCATCACCACGATTGGAGCGGTCCAATCAGCGACACCGAACGCGGTGTCGGGTTGGATGCGGATCTTGAGCAGGTACCAGACGGCACCGGCAGCTCCGGTGAAGAGGGCAGCGATCATGAACACGATGAACCGCTCGCGGTAGACGTTGACGCCGAGACCGCCAGCTCCGTGCTCGTTGTCGCGGACGGCCTGCAGCGAAAGCCCGATCCGCGAGCGCAGCAGGAGCGCGATGACGGTGACCGCGAGCACTGCCAGGCCCAGCGCGATGAAGGCCGTCGTCTGGAAGCGCTCGGCCTTCGGATACAGGTCGGTCGGGACGTCGAGCGAGGTGCCACTGCCTCCTTTGATGGGGTCGTCCTTGTACTGCTTCACCAACAGGCGGACGACTTCGGCGATCACCCACATACCGATCGCGAAGTAGCCACCTCGAAGCCGGAACGCGAGCAGCGCGATGGGGACGGAGGCGATCAGCACGATCAGGGCGGCCGGGACGATGGAGAAGTACACGTCCTGTCCATAGCCGTTGCCGAACACGATGAGCCCATATGCGCCGAGGCCGATGAAGGCCTGCTGGCCGATCGAGACGAGGCCGGTGTAGCCGGCGAGGAGGTTCCACATCGACGCGACGACGACGAACACGCACAGTTCGACGATCTTCGTCTGGGTGGCCGGGTTGTCGCTGGCCGCGAGGAACGCCAGCCATGCGACCAGGAGCACGCCGAGGAGGCCGAGGACGCGGCTGGTGGTGGTGGCGCGGACGACGTGCGCTGGTGCTGGGACGTCGCTCATGTCTCCGCCCTCCCGAACAGGCCGTTCGGTCGCACGGCGAGCACGATCAGGAAGAGCACGTGTCCGAACAGCTGTGCGGGCCAGTCGGTGAACTGCTCGGCGCCGAGTGTCTGTGCGAGGCCAAGGGCGATGCCGCCGGCAAGCGTTCCCCACAGGGACCCGAGCCCGCCGATGATGACGGCCTCGAAGGCGAAGATCAGCAGCCCAGGCCCGTCGGAGCTGGCGAAGTTCGTTTGGGCACCGCTGAAGATGCCGGCGAGGAAGACCGTACTGACGGCGATGCCCGACGCGATCACGTAGATCGCTCGGCTGTTGATACCCATCAGCCTGGCGGCCTCGGGGTCGTCGCTGGTGGCCCGGAACGCGCGGCCCGTGCTGGTGCGGCCGAGGAAGAGCGAGAGCGACACGAGCACGAGCACCGCGACGACGAAGCGAAGCAACGGAAATGCGCCGACGCTGACCTCCCCGATCGAGAAGGACTTGGTCTTCAGCGAACCGATGTCCAACGCGCGCCGGTCTGCGGTGTAGACCTTGAGCAGCGCGTTCTGGATGACGATGCTGAGGCCGAACGTGGCGACGATCTGGAGGGCAGGGTCGACGCCGACGAGCCGGTCGAAGACGACCTTCTGGAGCAGGACGCCGACGCCGAATCCGACCGGTATCAGCACGAGGATCGTCCAGAACGGCGACCCGCCGGCGGTGAGCACGAGGGTGCTCGACAAGAACGCGGCGGTGACGGCCAGATCGCCGTGTGCGAGGTTGATCAGCCGCATCACCCCGAAGCTCACCGAGAGGCCGGTGGCGTAGAGGGCGTAGAGGCCGCCGAGCAGAACGCCGCCGATGGCGGCCATGATCCAGTTCATGTGTGGACCTCTGATCCGAAGTAGGCGGCGCTGATGGCAGCGCGGGAGAGCTCAGATGCGCGCCCGGAGAGCGACACCTTGCCCTCGAGCATGCAATGTGCCATGTCGGAGGCAGCAAGGGCCTGGTTCACGTCCTGCTCGACGATCAGCACCGTGGTGCCATTGTCCCGGATGATCGGGATGACGGCGTAGAGACTCTTCACGACCCCCGGGGCGAGGCCGAGAGACACCTCGTCGAGCAGCAGCAGTCGAGGGTTGTTCATCAGCGCGCGCCCGATGGCGAGCGCCTGTTGCTCTCCGCCCGAGAGCCTGGCCGCGGAGCGCTTCGCCAACCGCTCGAGCAGTGGGAAGGTCTCGTAGATCTTGGGAAGCGTCCATGGGCCGGGTCGCTCGCTGAACGCGCCAACCAGCAGGTTCTCCTCGACGCTGAGACTGCTGAAGATGCGGCGGCCTTCGGGGACCAGCGAGATGCCCGTGGCGGCACGACGGTGGGACGGCAGGTCTGCGAGATCGGTGCCGTCGTAGAGCACGCGACCCGAACGCGTGGGCACCGAACCGGCGACAGCCTTGAGCAGTGTCGACTTGCCTGCGCCGTTCGCACCGATCACGGCCACCGCCTGGCCCTCGTCGACGGACAGCGAGAGCCCGAACAGTGCCTGGAAGTCGCCGTAGAACGCGTCGATGGCATCGATCTCGAGCAGTGCCATCAGGCCTCCGTTCCGAGGTAGACGTTCTTCACTTCGTCGCTCGCCATGACCTCGTGCGGATCGCCCTCGATGAGCTTGCGCCCGTAGTCCATGGCCAGCATCCGGTCGACGACCTTGAGCAGCGCATGGACGATGTGCTCGATCCAGATGATCGAGACGCCGGCGGCATGAATGCTCTTGATGGTGTCGATGAGCTCCAGCACCTCGCCTTCGGTCAGGCCGCCGGCGATCTCGTCGAGCAACAGCACCTTCGGTTCGGTGGAGAGTGCGCGGGAGAGCTCGAGGCGCTTGCGTTCGAGCAACGTGAGCTCCCCTGCGCGGACGTTGGCCTTGGCGAGCATGCCGGTGCGACGCAGTGCGTCGACAGCGACGTCGCGTGCGCGATGCCCGCGGTGGGCGCCACCGAAGGAGGCGCCCACCAACACGTTCTCGAACACCGTCAGCCCATCGAACGGTCGCGGTACTTGTGAGGTGCGGCCGATGCCGATGCGACACCGGCGGTGCGCGGGAAGACCGGTCACGTCCCGGCCATCGAAGCGAACGCGGCCAGTCGTCGGACGAAAGTCACCGGCGATCATGTTGAGCGTCGTGGTCTTCCCCGCTCCGTTCGGCCCGACGACGCCGAGCGCCTCCCCCTGCTCGAGGGAGAAGCTCAGCTCGTCGATCACCGACAGTGCCCCGAATCGCTTGGAGACACGGTCGACTTCGATGACCGCAGACATCAGCTCGCGATCGGCTCGACCGTGCCGCCGGCGGGCACGTCGGGGTTGCCCGAGTTGTCGACGATGACCAGGTCGTAGCCGGTCGGCGTGTCGGCGGAGCGCCACTGGCCACCCACGAGCTTGGTCTTCGCGACGTTCGGCGACGGGCTGTCGGCGCCCCAGGTGACGGTGCCGACGATGGTGTCGACGGAGAGGGTCTTGATCGCATCGCGCACGGCGGTCTTGTCGGCGCTGCCGGCGGCGGCGAGTGCGGCGAACGCCACCTCGAACAACGCATGGGCGAAGCCGAGCGGCTGCGTCCACTGACTGCCTGTGTCCGCCGTGTAGGCATCGGTGACCTCTTTGGCCGTCAGACCGACCAGCGAGCTCGAGTACGGGTGGCTGGGGCTCCACCACACCTCGGAGGTGAGGCCCTCGCCGTCGGAGCCGAGCGCCTGGATGCTCTCGGGGAACAGCAACGCCTTGCCGATCGATGCGACCTTGGGCACGAACCCCTGCTGCTTGGCCTGCTTCCAGAAGGTCGGGAAGTCGGGCGGGATGACCACACCGGTGATGATCTCGCTGCCGGCGTCCTTGAACGCATTGATTTGCGCCGTGAAGTCCTGGTTCAGGTTCTCGTAACGGCCCGGGTCGACCAGCGTGTAACCGGCTTCCTTCAGCGGGGCCGGGAAGCCGAGCTCTGCGTCGCCCCATGCGTTGCCGTCGCCGTCGTTCGGGAACAGGCCACCGACGGCCTTGTTGGTGTCGACCTGACCCCACATCGCCAGGAACGTACCGATGACGTCCTCGAGGCCCCAGAAGAAGTGGTAGGTCCAGTCGAACGCCGCGTCCGCACCGGGCGCACCACCACGGCCGATGAGCCACGGCTGCCACGGGGCGACGGTGCTGATGCACGGAACGCCGCTGGCCTCGGCCGTGTCACTCACCGGGTTGGTGGTCTCGGGCGTGCTGGACACGAGGATCAGGTCGACGGCGTCCTCGTCGATCAGCTTGGCGGCCTTGGCAGCCGCCGTGTCGGGGTTCGACTCGCTGTCCTCGACGAGGATCTCGACGGTGTAGCTCTTGCCACCGACCATGAGGCCGTCCTTGACGAACTCGTTGATACCCGTGACCACGTAGTTGTCGGCAGCGCCGAACGCCGCCAGGGCGCCGGTCTTCGGGCTGACGTAGCCGATCTTGATGGTGCCGTCCCCACCACCGCCTCCTGTGACGCCACCCGTGGTGGTCACAGGCGCGGCTGACGTGTCGGTCCCGCCGGTCGTGCCGGGGGCCTGGGTGGTGGCGGTGCCGTTGTCGTCCTTGCTACACGCAGCGAGGACGGCGGCGGCGATGCCGCCACCGCTCAGCGCGAGAAAGCGACGGCGGCCGAGGCTGTAGCCGAGCTTGCTGGTCGGAATCTGGTCGGTCATCTTGGTTTCCCCCTCAGGATTGTGGTGGTCAGCCGGCGGACCGTGCCGCCGCCGAAGCGGTCGGACGCTGTCCGTCGAAGGCCCGTTCGAGCACGCCGAGGAGTTCGGCCGAGTCGACGGGTCTCGGGTTGGTGGTGACCTCGGCAGCGGCCGCTTCGGCCACAGCACGGAGGTCGTCACGCTGTAGTGGCCGGCCGGCTCCGGCAAGGTCGGCCAGTCGGGTAGGGACGTGGCTGGCGACAGCCAGGTCCCAGAGTGCCGCGGCTTCGTCGCCGACCGGCACATCGAGCGCTGCCGCCAGCCCGGCCATCTCGGTCGGGAGAGCAGGAGCGTTGAACGCAAGCACGTGCGGCAGCACCACCGAATGGGCATCGGCGTGGACGAGATCGAACATCCCGCCGAGCACGTGGCAGATCTTGTGGTGGAGCCCCGCCGAGGTCGCACCGAGCGCCATGCCGGACAACGCCGCACCGACGAGCAGCCGGCCACGGGCGTCGACGTCGGCAGGGTGGGCCATCACGGTGGGCAGCGAACCGTGAATGGCACGCACACCTTCGAGCGCGATCGCTGTCGTCACAGGGTTACAACCGGGCGCCCAGAGGGCTTCCACCGAGTGCGCGAGCGCGTTGAACGCGGAGGGCCCGGTGATCTGCGGCGGCAGGCCCACGGTGAGCTCCGGGTCGTACACCACGACTCGCGGCAGCACTGCAGGGTCCTTGCCGGTCTGCTTGTGACGGCCACCGGTGAGCCCGTAGATGGTGGTCTGCTCGCTCCCGGCGTAGGTCGTCGGCACGGCGACGATCGGCACCCGATGGCTGAGCGCGATGGCTTTGGCCAGCCCGGTGGACGAGCCGCCACCGATGCAGACCACGGCGTCGATGCCGGCCGCCGTGGCGGCGTCACGAGCGCGATCGGCCAACGTGACGGGCACGTGCTGTGCGACCTCGTGCCAGCGCAGCACCATGGCCGAGCCCAGCTGAGCGGCGATGTCCTCTGCGGGTGGCGTGGCGGCCCCGTCGTGAACGAGCATCACTCTGGACACCCCGAGGCCGGCGCATTCGTCGCCGACCTGACGGATGGCGCCGGCACCGAAGACCATCCGTGAGGCGAGCTGGGTGAAGACGAACGGTTCCATCACGCCGCCTGCAAGACCCTGAGGGCGTCGAGTTCGCCCGCAGTGGGCGGCGTGGTGGTGGACACTTCGCCGGCGAACTGCAACGACCAGCCGGTGGCCGCGACGGCATGCTCGCGACTCACCCCCGGGTGCAATGCGACCATTGTGAGTTCACATGTGACCGGGTCGGGCTCGAGCACACCGAGATCGGTGATGACCCACTTGGGGCCGCCGCCCTGGAGGCCGAACCGCTGACGGTCGCCTGGCCCGTCGCCGTACCCGACCGAGGACCGGAAGTCGCACCGCTCCACGAACGCACGTTTCGACTGTCGCATGATGACCATCACCGCACCGGCCGAGGCGGCGATCTCAGGAGCACCGCCCGCACCAGGAAGCCGCGTGGATGGGTGCTCGTAGTCACCGATGACGGTGGAGTTGATGTTGGCGTACTTGTCGAGCTGGGCGCCGCCGAGGAAGCCGACATCGATCCGGCCGGCCTGCAACCAGTACGCGAAGATCTCGGGCACCGACACCACCGCGTCGGCCGTCTCGCCGAGCTCGCCATCGCCGATGCTCAGCGGCAGCCGTGTGGGCTTCGAGCCGATGCAGCCCGACTCGTAGACGAGCACCGGCGCCGGTGAGTACAGCCGACGGGCAAGGTTCGCCGCAGTGGAGGGCAAACCGATGCCGACGAAGCACACGGGACGCCCGGCCGCGGCGAGGGCGCCAAGCTGGCGGGCCGCGTTGACGATCATCAGTTCGTCGGTGGTGTAGTCCTCGGTGATGGGGGCGACGTCAGACACTTGCGGGCACCTCCACACCAGCCGAGCGACGAAACTCCTCGTAGGTGGTGGTGCCGAGCACGTGCTGCTCGATCCACGCCGTGAACGATTCGCGGTCCTTCGAGACCGCATCCCACGCCTTGTAGAAGGCGTTGTCACGGACGCTGTAGCCCATGGCGAAGCTCGGGTGCGCGCCGTTGGGCACCTCGCACACGGCGGTGACGACCCACCATGGCAACACCACCGAGTACGGCACCGGCTCGAGGTGGTCGACGATCTCCTCGACGGTGACGATCGAGCGCTTCGCAGCCAGGACCGCCTCCTTCTGGACGCCAGTGAGCCCCCACATTTGAACGTTGCCCTCTCGGTCGGCGCGCTGGGCGTGCACGATCGACACGTCGGGCCGCAGTGCCGGCACGGCAGTGAGTGACTCGCCCGTGAACGGGCACTCGATCTGCGTGATCGTCGAGGTGTGCTCGGGCAGCCCCGTGCCGACGTAGCCGCGCAGGATGCCGAACGGCAGGTTCGCCGCGCCGGCGGCGTAGCGGGTGGCCATGCCGGCGTGGCTGTGCTCTTCGATCTCGAGGGGGTGCGGCCACTGGTTCTCGACTGCATCGCGGAACCGCTGCAGTGAACCGACGCCCGGGTTGCCGCCCCACGAGAAGGTCAGCTTCGTCGCGCACCCGGCACCGATGAGTTGGTCGTACACCATGTCGGGCGTCATCCGCACGAGGTGCAGGTCGCGGCGTCCCTGCCGGATGATCTCGTGACCAGCCGCGTGCGGGATGAGATGCGTGAAGCCCTCCAATGCGACCGTGTCGCCGTCGACCACCAGTTCGGCCACAGCGTCGTGGAGGGACGAGATCCGGCTCATCGCGGGTACCAGGCCGGAATCTGCGCGTCGACGTTCACCCAGACGCTCTTGGCTTCGGTGTACTCGCGCATCGCCTCGAACCCCATCTCCCGGCCGTAACCGGACAGGCCGGTGCCGCCGAACGGTGAGCCGGGGCTGACGCGCTTGTACGAGTTGATCCACACCATGCCGCTGCGGATCGCGTCGGCCGTACGGTGAGCGCGGCCGAGGTGCTGTGTCCACAGCCCGCCGCCGAGCCCGTAGTCGGTGCCATTCGCGATCGCGATTGCTTCTTCGTCATCGGTGAAGGTGGTGACGGTGACGAAGGGGCCGAACACCTCTTCCCGGCAGACGCGGGCGTCGCTACTCGCGCGGACGACGGTGGGCTGCACGTAGCAGCCCTTCTCCAGCGCGCTGTCGTCGGGGGCAGCGCCGCCGGTGAGGATTTCGCCACCCTCGTCGCGAGCGATCTGCACATAGGACAGCACTCGGTCGCGGTGCAGCGGCGACGTCAGCGGCCCCATCTCGGTGGTCGGGTCAAGGGGGTTGCCGAGGCGAATACTCCGAGCCAGCGCCACGAATCGGTCGAGGAACTCGTCGGCGATCTTCTCGTGGAGAATGAGCCGGCTGCCGGCGATGCAGGCCTGGCCCTGGTTGTGGAAGATCGCAAACGCAGAGCCGTTCACGGCAGCCGGGATGAACGCGTCGTCGAACACGATGTTCGCACCCTTGCCACCCAGTTCGAGCTGGACGCGCTTGAGGTTCGACGCCGACATCTCGACGATCTGGCGGCCGACGTTGGTGGAGCCGGTGAACGCGATCTTGCTCACGTCCGGGTGGCTCGCAAGGCGGGCTCCGGCGGTGTGGCCGTAGCCGGGGACGACGTTGACGGTGCCGCTGGGGAACCCGACGTCTCGCATCAGCTCCGCGATGCGAAGGGTTGTGAGTGGGGTGAGCTCGCTGGGCTTGAGCACCACCGTGTTGCCGGCGGCGAGCGCCGGGCCCATCTTCCACGAGCAGAACATGAGCGGGAAGTTCCACGGCACGATCTGACCGACCACGCCCAACGGCTCGCGCTGGACGTAGTTGAGGAACCCTGGTTCGACGGGGATCACGTCGCCCTGGAGCTTGTCGGCGATGCCGCCGAAGTAGCGGAAGCAGGCGGCGGTACGCGGGACATCGAGCGAACGGGCATCCTTGATCGGGTGCCCCGTGTCGAGGCTCTCCAGCTGAGCGAGCTCCTCCGCGTTCGCCTCGATGGCATCGGCAAGGCGCAGCAGCAGCCGGCCGCGATCGGCGGCACTGCTACGACGCCAGGCAGGGAACGCCGCGTGCGCTGCGGCCACTGCGAGGTCGACGTCGGCCGCACGCGCCTCAGAGATTTCGGTGATGATCGAGCAATCGTGCGGGTTGAGCACCTCGATGCGGCCACCGTCCACGGCGTCGACGAATTCTCCGCCGATGAACAGTCGGTTCTGCATCGTCAGAACTCCACGGGGTAGACGTTCTCGAGACCCTTGCTGATGCGCTCTGGCAGGGCCGGGTCGCCGTTCTCCCACACGAGCAACATCGAGCGCTTGGGGCTGTAGCCCTGGTGGCGGATGTCGGCAGGCATCGCAGCAACGTCGCCGGCCTTCATCGTCACCTTCGCACGGGGTGCACCGGTGTCGCGGTCCTGAACGTCCCAGATGATCTCGTCGCTGAGCTGGAGGAACCATTCGACGCGATCGTTGCCGTGCACGATCGGGAGGATGTACTCCTCCGTGGTGGGGCAGTAGAGGCTGTCCTTGCACACGCTCACGACACTCGGGTTCCACGTGACGTCGCTGCGGCTGAGGTAGGCGAAGAGGTTGAAGGCGGCGACCTCGGACTCGAAGCCGGGGTTGGCGTGCACTTCGGGCTCGTCCTGCGGCACGTCGGCGAACATCCGGTTCACCGGGAAGCCGCTCTCGTCGGTGCGGATCTGCTCGTCGCTGGGCACACCGACCATCCGCGAGGCGGAGATGCGCCGGCGGGTGACCGCCTCGAGGTTGTCGCCGTCCTTGTTGCCGAACGGCTTCGCCGTCTCCGCAGGGCTCGCGAACGGGTCGAACGAGGCGTTCGTCCAGTCGGCGAGCATCGCCTTGAAGGTCTCGCGGATGACCGGGGTCTCGAAGTTCTCGGTGTGGTCCAGCTCGGCCCGGCGATAGGCGTCGTTGAAACGACCGGCGAACATGTCGACGGTGCCGTAGTGGTTCACGGTGCCGAAGACGTGGTCGAAGTTCACGGTGCCGTAGAAGAAGTCCCAGGCGACGTCGCGCTGCAGCGCACGCAGGAACGCGTCGATGCTGGCAACGTGCTTGCCGGTGGGCCAGCTGATGTGCACGAAGAACTCGTCGCGGCGGAAGTGGAACCCGCCGAGGATGAAGGCGCGGTAACCCTGTTCGTTGGGCGGTGTGCTCTGGACGTCGGTGATGGTCATGTCAGTTGCTCCTGAAGTCGATGTGTTCGTCTGGTGCTGCCGCGCTCAGCTCAGGCAGATCTCGGCCCAGCGCTCGATGGTGTCGTCGCCCTGGATGGTTTGCTGGAACAGCACTCCGGGCCGGTCGGCGACGAATCGGTACGCCGAGTTCGCCGGCAGCAGGCCCTGATGGCCCCGGCGCAGGACCAGGTGGCCCATCGGTTGGCCCACCGGCTCGCCGGTGAGGGCGACCGAGCCCTCCTTGTCGGCCGGTACGGCCGGGGTGTCGAGCTTGACCAGTTCGACCTTGACCTCGCCGTCGAGCACAGTGACGAACTCGTCGTGTGCGCAACTGCGCCACCCGCTGGTGCCTTCGGTGCGCACGGCCTCGATCACGTACTTGGTGTTCTTCGCGACGGCCACCTTCTCGTACGGCTTCGCGCCGTTCGCGACTTCGAAGATGTTCGAGAAGACGAAGTGCTTCGGATCATCGTTGATGATCTCGATGCCGCCCTTGTCGTAGGAGTCGAGTGATCCGAACTGAGTGACGTATGTCGTCATGGTGTTCCTCCGCTGGACAGAAGTGTTCGTTGTGCGTACACTTGTGCGTATGACGAACATTCTGTGCCGTGCCGGCAACCTATGTCAAGTGGAAGAGTGAGGGGATGACGGAAGACAGATCCGCAGAATTCGTCCAGTCGCTCGATCGCGGCCTCGCAGTGCTGCGTTCGTTCAACCACGAGCGCCCAGCCATGACGCTCGCTGACGCGGCCCGTGCGACGGGACTCACGCGGGCCACTGCCCGCCGCCTGCTCCACACACTGGTCGAGATCGGTTACGTGACCACCGACGGCAAGCTGTTCGAGCTCAGCCCAAAGGTTCTCGACCTCGGATACGCCTACGTGTCGTCGCTGCACCTCAGCGACATCGCGCAGCCCTTCATGGAGAACCTGTCGACTCAGGTCCATGAAAGCGTCAGCGCCGCCGTGCTCGATGGGAACCAGATCGTCTACGTCGCCCGCGTCAACACCCAGCGGATCATGACCATCTCGCTGTCCATCGGCTCACGACTGCCGGCGCTGTGGACCTCGATGGGTCGCGTCATCCTCGCCAACCTTCCCCCACACGACCTCCAACGCTTCTTCGAACAGGTGCCGATGGAGCCCCCCACCGCACGAGCGTTGGCGACGAAGGCCAAGCTCATCGCCGAGCTCGACTCCATCCGGCAGCAGGGTTACGCGCTGCTC
This sequence comes from Actinomycetota bacterium, assembly GCA_030645675.1. Taxonomy (GTDB): domain Bacteria; phylum Actinomycetota; class Acidimicrobiia; order Acidimicrobiales; family Ilumatobacteraceae; genus UBA668. The sequence goes on from JAUSLQ010000189.1 coordinate 41,753, forward strand.
GACCAGGAGCTCGAGGAGGGTGTGCGTTCCGTCGCAGCGCCGCTGTGCGACCGCAAGGGCAAGGTGCTCGCCGGCATGAACGTGTCGGCCCACGCCGGGCGAGTCACCCTCAAGGAACTGCGCGGCGACATCCTCCCCCGGTTGCTCGAAACGGCAGCCGAGATCAACAACCGTCTGGCCAAACGCTGAGCAATGGTCGAGCAGATCATCGCCCTCGCTGAACGCCTTCGTGGCGCAGGTCTCGACGTCGCCACGAGTGAAGTCATCGACGCGGCCAGAGCGCTGGAGCACCTCGACCTCGCGGATCGCACGGTCGTCCGCGAGTGCCTACGCGCTGCGATGGTGAAGGAGGCCGATCCGATCGGGTCGTTCGATCGCTGCTTCGACGCAACCTTCCGCCCCGGCGTGGCGAGCGCCGAGCCGGCCGTCGGCGGTTCCTCTGGCGTCGGTTTCGAGCCGCTGAGCACCGCCAGTGGGCTCGCCGGCAGCATGGATGACGAGGTTCTGCAGGCGCTGATGTCCGGCGACGCTGATGCCCTCGCCTCGCTCGCCCGGCAAGCGGTCGAGATGTATGGCGGTGGCGACGGCGACGATGCAGCGAGCGAACGCCGGCTCATGCACCGAGTACTACGCGCCATCGACCTGTCCCGCATGCTGAGCGCCGCGATGCAACAACTGCGTCGGAGCGGCGACCACGACGACTTCGAGTTGATGCTGCGACGAAACGAGCTGTCGGAGCTGATCGAGGAGTTCCGTCGGAAGCTCGCTGCTGAGATCGCCCGACAACTCGACGCAGCGACGCCGACGGATGCGCCGACGATCCCCGAGCGCACGAGCCCCGAGGACATCGACCTGCTGCAACTCTCCCGGACCGAGTACGACGAGCTGCGGCGGGTGCTGCAGCCACTGCTCCGCAAGATGGCCGCGAGGATCGGGCAGAAGCGCAAGCTGCGTTCGACCGGCCGCCTCGACGTACGCCGGACCATCCGCCGGTCGCTCCAATCCGGTGGCGTACCGATGGAGGTCGTCCAGCGCCGACGTCACCCTCATCGGCCCGACGTGGTGGTGCTCTGCGACGTCAGTGGCTCCGTCGCCGAGTTCGCCCAGTTCACGTTCAGCCTGATGAATGCGCTCCACGCCGAGGTCCGCAAGGTGCGCAGCTTCGCGTTCGTCGACGGAGTCGCCGAGGTCACCGATGTCTTCCAGGAGGCCCGTCACGACATCGCCGTCAACCGTCTGGTGGAACGACGGGGCGTGGTGGGCCTCGACGGCCACAGCGACTACGGCGCCGTGTTCAGCCAGTTCGCCACCGATCACCTCGAGGATGCCGTGGGCAGCGGCACGACGGTGATCATCTCGGGCGATGCGCGCAGCAACTACCGCGACGGTGGGGTCGACCCGTTCGAGCGCATCGCCGAGCGGGCCCGCCGGGTGTACTGGCTCAACCCCGAGCCGTGTGAGCTGTGGGGCACCACCGACTCCCTCATCGACACCTATCGCCACGGCTGCACCGCCGTCCACGAGGTGCGCACACTCGGTCAGCTCGCCGACGTCATCGCCGAGCTGATCTGACATTCAGGCGTCGGGCACCGACAACGACGGGCGGTCGTTGAGGGTCGCCGGATCGAACCCCGCCGTGCGCTTGTAGTCGGCGGCGATCGCGACCAACTCGTCGTGCGAGATCACGTCCTCGAGCCGTTCGAAACCGTTCGGGGCGCGCTCGGCAACGAGTTCCATCGAGCGCTCCGGGCCGGCCCTGCGGTTGGCGAGCACCACGGCAGCGGTGGCCGGCAGCCGTTGGCCCTCGTAGGCCTGCAACGCCTCCGAGATATCGGAACGGAGACGCAGTTCCCGCGCGAGCACGCGCGCATCGATGATCGCCTGCGAGGCGCCGTTGCTGCCGACCGGGTACATCGGGTGTGCCGCGTCGCCCAGGAGCGTCAACCGTCCGTGGCGCCATGTCGTCAGCGGATCGCGATCCACCATCGGGTAGCAGAGGATCTGCTCCGACTGCTCGATCAGCGACGGAACGTCCAGCCAGTCGAAGCGGAAGGCGTCGAAGTAGCGCAACGGCTCGGTCACGTCCACGGTCGCGTTCCAGTCCTGGCGCGGCATCGGCCGTCCGTCCTCCGTACGGACCTCTGCGACCCAGTTGACCAGTTGTCGCCCATCCGGCAGGTCACAGATCGGGTAGATCACCATCCGGTGCGCCAGCACTCCGGCCATGATCATCCGACGCCCGCCGAGGAAGGGCTCGGCGACGGTCGTGCCGCGCCACATGGTCACCCCGTTCCACAGTGGCGGGCCTTCAGCGGGGGCGGCCAGCGACCGCAGCGCCGAGTGCACCCCGTCGCACGCGACGATCACGTCGCCTTCGAGGTGCTCGAGGTCGTCCGCCTCCACCCGCGACGAGTAGTGGAACCGACGCTCGCCCAACCGGTGCTCCGCCTCGTCGTGCAGCACGGACAGCAGTGCACCGCGATGCACCGAGAGCTGCGGCCATCGGTAGCCGGCCGCGAGACCACGCGGCTCGAGCCAGATCTGCTGACCGAACCGGTTGTGGTAGCTCAGCTCGGACGTCTCGACCGCGACCGCCGCCACCTGCGCGGCCACTCCGAGCTCGTCCAGCTCGCGCATCGCGTGGGGCAGCACATTGATCCCGACACCGAGCTCACGAACTCCATCCGCCGCCTCGTGCACGACCACGTCGGTGATGCCCGCTGCGTGCAGGGACAGCGCCAGCGCGCACCCGCCGATACCACCGCCCACGATGACGACCTTCACAGGACGCGCACCGTAGTCCGTCGACGAGCATCACCTTCGCTCTCAGTGGCCGTCGCGCGCATCATCGTGGAAGGTCACTTCGGCGTCCGTGAGCCCTCTCACCGTCTCTCTGTCGACACCTGGGGCCAGGTCGATGCACTCGAAGTGGGTTCCAGCGGGCTGGAACACCCCCAGTGTGGTGTAGACGCGGCTGACGCACCGGGTTCCGGTGACCGGCAGCGTGCAGTGACGCATCAGCTTCGGCGTTCCCGTGCGATCCGTGTGCTCCATCAACACCCACACCTGCTTCGACCCCGTCACCAGATCCATGGCGCCACCGACACCAGGCGTACGGCCGGGAACGGACCAGTTCGCGAGGTCGCCGGTCGCGGTGACCTGCATGCCGCCGAGGACCGCAATGTCGAGATGACCTCCGCGAACGATGGCGAACGACAGGGCTGAATCGAAGGCGGCGGCGCCGACGACGATCTTCGAGTACTCCTTGCCCGCGTTCTGCATGTCGAGGTCGATCTCATCTGCCTCGGGCACACCACCCAGACCGAGGACGCCGTTCTCCGTGTGGAACCACACCTCGCGGTCGTCGGGTATGTGCGAGGCGATCAACATCGGGATGCCGATCCCGAGGTTCACGTATGCGCCGTCGGGAACGTCGAGTGCAGCTCGTGTTGCAAGGTCGTCGCGCGACCACCCCAGCGGCTCCGGTTCGGACATGGTCGCACTCCGTTCTGGTGTGGCAGCGGGGCTCATGAGGCGGCGCCGCGATTCGGGGCGTCGAACGAGCCCGGCCGGGACTGGATCACATGTTGGACGAAGATCCCCGGCAGGTGCACATCGTCGGGTTCGATCTCGCCGACCTCAACGATGGACTGCGACTCGCAGAAGGTCACCCGCCCGGCCATGGCCGCCGGCACGTTGAAGTTGCGGGAGGCGAGCCGGAACGCAAGGTTGCCGAGGCGGTCGGCCCGGTGGGACTTCACCAACGCGAAGTCGGTCGCGAGGGCGGTCTCCAGCACGCACGCCGTGCCGCCGAAGACGCGGACGTCCTTCGCCGGCAGCCATGCCGTAACCTGGCCGTTGCCGTCGTAGCGAGCCGGGTAGCTGCCCGTGGCCAAGTCGGTTCCCGCGCTGGTGGGTGTGTAGAAGGCCGGAATGCCGGCGCCGCCAGCTCGCATGCGCTCCGCGAGCGTGCCCTGCGGCACCAGCTCGAGCTCGACCCGGCCGCGGTGGAACAGGGTGAAGAAGTCCTTGTTGGAGGGGAACGACCCGGTGAACTTGCGGAGCCGACCCTCGCCGACGAGGCGCCCGACACCGGTCGGATCGATGCCGGCGTTGTTGGACACGATGTGGAGATCCTTCCGGTCCAGCTCGCACAGCGCATCGCACAACATGATGGGAACGCCAGTGAGCCCGAACCCGCCGATGGTGATCGACGCTCCGTCCGGGACGATCGACAGCATCTCGAGGGCGTCAGCCCGAACCTTGTTGATCACGACAGCGACTCGCGGAGGAACAAAGTGAGGTGAACCATTGACACACGCCTCATTCTGAATCATCCTTTCTGGAACTGGAGTCCGTCAGGTGGACCTTCGGTCCAGTGTAGTGCATCATCAGACGGCCCCGCATTGCGTTCTTCCGTGGCCAGACCGGCCACCTCCATCCTTCCGACCCGCAACCACAGCTAAGGACTCCTCCGTGAAGATTCTCTTTTTCGACGACTTCCGACTCGGTGTGCTCGTCGACGACCAGGTCGTCGACGTCTCCAGGGTGGCGGAGGGCATCCCCCACGCCCATCCGCAGGACATCATCAGCCGCGTCATCGCCGAGTGGGCGACGTACCGACCGCTGATCGAGGCGGAGCTGACGAGCGGCCCGGCGGCGCCGCTGGACAAGGTCCGGGTGCGCCCGCCGCTGCCGCGGCCGACGAACATCGACTGCATGGCGCGGAACTACATGGAGAACGGGACGCTGCCCGAACGTCCGCCGATCAATGCCTTCACCAAGTCCCCCAACAGCGTGATCGGGCACGGTGACACGATGATCCTTCCGGACGTGGCGGCCACCGTGTTCGAGATGGAGGCGGAACTGGCGGTGGTGATCGGTCGCTACGCCGACAACGTCTCTGCCGACGAGGCACTGGACTACGTCTTCGGCTACACGAACCTCATGGACGGATCGGCTCGCGGCATCCCGCCGCGCCAGAACGCGTTCTACCAGATGAAGTCTCGGGCGACCTTCTGCCCGATCGGCCCCTTCATCATGACCGCCGACGAGATCACCGAGCCCCAGAACCTGCCGATCCGGTTGTGGAACAACGGCACGTTGATGCAGGACTTCAACACGAACGACATGGCGTACTCGATCCGCGAGAGCATCGCCTTCATCTCGTCCGTCCACCCCCTGGAGCCGGGCGACATCATCGCCACCGGCACCAACCACCGCGGCCTCCATCCTCTCCAGCACGGCGACGTCATCGAACTCGAGGTCGGCCCACTCAGCCGCCTGCGCGTCGACATCTGTGACGATCTCGGCCGGACCTGGGCCCGAGAGACCCGCCTGCAGCGGGCCGAGGCCGGACTCGAAGGGACGAGCCCACAGCTCACCGGCAAGTACGCCCCTGCCGCGCCAGCCAACACCGACTGATGCGGGCGCATCTCCTCACCGACGTCAGCGGCGTGCTCACCAGCCAGCAGGTCGGACTTCCCTACCGCGATGCGCGCGTGCCCGGGCCGGTCGACGTGATCCCGGTGCGTCACTTCTGGGTGGGCCGGCCACGGTGCGACGAGCTCCCCGACCCCGCCGATCTCGGCAAGGTGATGCTCGTGACCCTGTCCGGGGAGGTGACCGTCGGCGACGGCGCGGCGGTCGCTGTGACGTCACACCCCGGCGAGGTCCTCGTCATCGACGTCGGCACGCCGCACTCGCTACAGTTCCACTGGCAGCCCGAAACCTGGGTTCTGCTCGCGATCACGGAGCCGTGGGTTCCGCCCCGCGATGTCGAGCAGGTCCGACGGCTCGGGCCGGATCGCCGAGGCCGGCCGCTGATGACGTGGGTCCACGACGACCTCGGGATGTCGCGGTCGCAGCCGATCCGGTGGCCCTTCCCCCTCACCACCGTTCCCCCCGTCTCGGAGTGGGCGCGGTCGAACGGGGCGTTCGTGACCCGACGCGACTACGGCACCGAAGCCTTCGATGAAGGGCGGTGGCACAACGGGCCACGCCCGCAGATCGGTGTCACGCTCAACGGTCGAGCGCTGAACGAGACCGGCGACGGGACGGTCACCGAACCGCGTACCGGCGACCTCGCGTTCTTCGATGACGTCGAGGGTGGCGGTCACGTCACTCGCGGGCTCGGCGATCGGTGGATGCTGTTCGTCACCGTTGCCGACGAGAGCCTCCGCCAGGTCAGGGAGCGGTAGCTCCGCCACGATGCCGGGCACGATGGACCGCCAGACGGCGGTCGATTCGGCAGCGGACGCTGATCAGTTCGGCAGCGGCCGGCGCGGCGCTGCGTAGTACCCCTCGTACGCGGCGGTGGGCAGCTCGCCCGCCGACTTGAGCCGATCCGAGAGCCCCCGCGCCAGCGCCTGCATCTGTTGGACCGTCGCTTCGTCTCGCGCCGGATCCAGCCGGCCAAGCGCCAGCAGCGCGGCGATCGGGAGGTCGCCTTCGCCCATCACCGGCACGGCCAGACCGCGCCCGGCCTCGAACCGCTCGAAGTTGTCGACGGCGAAACCCTGTTGGCGGATGGTCTCCAGCTCGCGCAGCATCACCTTCACATCGGTGATGGTGCTGGTCGTGAACGGCCGCATCTCCTCGGACCGCAGCAACGACTCCGCCTCAGACTCGTCGAGGTACGACAGCAGCAGCTTGCCGTCGGCCATCGCGTAGGCAGGCTGCGGATGCCCCGCCTCGAAGTCGATCAGCTCGGTGTTGACGCCCT
>JAUSLQ010000048.1 GCA_030645675.1 Actinomycetota bacterium
GATCTTGCCGTCGGCGAACTGCTTGCGCACCTCCTGCACCACCACGCCGGCGGTGCGACCCACCGCACGGATGGCGAACGACGAGAACAGGAACGGCACCGCGCCGCCGATCAGCAGACCGATGAAGATCTTCGGCTCGGCCACGTTGATCTGCAGCTGGGCGGCCTTGAACACGCCGTCCTTCAGGTTGTAGAGGCCCTTGTCCATCAGATCTTCCACCACGTGCAACTCGTCGCCGGCGGTCTCGATGAAGCTGGCGAACAACGCGACGGCGGCGATGACCGCCGAGCCGATGGCGAAGCCCTTGGTGACGGCCTTGGTGGTGTTGCCGACGGCGTCGAGCGCGACCATGATCTTCTGCGGCTCGCCGTGGAACTCGCCGCTCATCTCGGCGATGCCGGCAGCGTTGTCGCTGACCGGGCCGAAGGTGTCTTCCGACACGATGACGCCGGTGGTGGCCAGCATGCCCATGCCGCACAGGGCGACCAGGTAGAGCGAGAACGTCAGGTTGCCGCCGCCGAGGGCCAGCGAGACACCGATGGCGATGGCGATGGCGACCACGGCGTAGACCGAGCTCTCCATGCCGCTGGCGGTACCCGACAGCACGACGGTGGCCGGGCCGGTCTCCGACGCCTCGGCGATGTCCTTCACGGGGCGGTAGTGGGTGCCGGTGTAGTACTCCGTGAGGCGGCTGACCAGCTGGGCCAGCACGAGGCCGATCGCGACCGCGCCGAAGCACTTCCAGCCGGCGTAGCTGTTGTACGACGCACCGCTCTCGTTGGTGCCAGTGTTGCCCACGTACACGAGGGAGACCACGAGGGTGCCGGCCAGCGTCAGCACGCCGGCCACGAGGAAGCCCTTGTTGATCGGCTTCAGGGCGTTGGTCTCGTCTTCCTTCGCCTTCACGGCGAACACGCCGGCGATGGACGCGATGACGCCGATGGCACGAGCGGCCAGCGGGAAGATCAGGCCGAGGGCCGGGTTCATGCCCACCGAGTTGAACGCGGCGACGCCGAGGATGATGGAGGCCACGAGGGTGACTTCGTAGCTCTCGAACAGGTCGGCGGCCATGCCGGCGCAGTCGCCAACGTTGTCGCCAACGTTGTCGGCGATGGTGGCCGGGTTGCGCGGGTCGTCTTCCGGAATGCCGGCTTCCACCTTGCCCACCAGGTCGGCGCCGACGTCGGCCGCCTTGGTGAAGATGCCGCCGCCGACGCGCAGGAACAGCGCGAGCAGCGAGCCACCGAAGCCGAAGCCGATGAGGATGGCCGAGCTGGTGTTCTGGAACACCATGATGATGCCGGTGGCACCCAGCAGGCCGAGGCCCACCGTGAACATGCCGGCGACACCACCGGTGCGGAAGGCAACGGTGAGTGCTCGCGGCATGCTGCCGGTGAGGGCGGCAGCGGCGGTGCGCACGTTGCCCCGGGTGGCCAGCGTCATGCCGATGTAGCCGGTGAAGCCGGAGGCGAGACAGCCGAGGACGAAGGCAACGGTGCGCCACAGACCCGACTGGCCGAACGACAGCGCTTCGCCGCCGCCCGGCTTCTCGATCGCGGTCGACGTGAGGAAGACGATGGCGGCGAGCGGTACGAGGATGACGGCGATCGTCTTGAACTGGCGCTTCAGGTAGGCGAGGGCACCCTCTTGGATGGCCTTGGCGATCTCGCGCATCTTCGGCGAGCCTTCGTCTTCGGCCATGACCATCTTGGCGAGGATGAAACCGACGGCGATTGCGAGAAGGGCGGCGGCGGCCGAGAGGTACAGGACGGCCCATTCGCCACCCTTCAGCTCGAATACCTGATAACCGCCTTCGGCGATGAGTGCTGGCACCGGTGTACTCCCGGGTGTGTCGGGCGCGACGATGAAGCCGCGCGGTTGGGGCAAACGTGGAGAGTGTATTGAGTTGGCGGCGATCCGACGAACTTTTCGCGCGGGCGGCAGGTGTGCCCGGCACCGAGCGGTCGGCGCCGGAGTTTCTCTCGCGCGGCCATGAGGGCTACCGTTCGAGAGACACACCCCTGTTCATCGTGGAAAGGCCGTCAAGAGATGGCACAGGCAACTCAGACGCGCGGGCCGGTCTCCGGCACCGCCGGGTCTTCCAAAAAGCGCCGCAAGTTCTTCCTGCTGGATCTGTACAGCACCGCCGTGGGCAAGAAGTACGCCATGGCCATCAGCGGCATCATGCTGCTGGGCTTCGTGTTCGTTCACATGATCGGCAACCTGAAGATGTACCTGGGCGCTGAAGACCTGAACCACTACGGCGAGTTCCTGCGCGAGCTGCTGGTGCCGATCCTGCCGCGCACCGTGCTGCTGTGGCTGCTGCGCTTCGGCCTGCTGGGCGCAGTCGCAGTGCACATCCACGCGGCGGTCAGCCTCACCCGCCTGAACCGGCAGGCCCGGTCGGTGAAGTACCAGAGCCCCCGCGACTACCAGGTGGCCACCTTCGCCAGCCGCACCATGCGCTGGACCGGCATCATCGTGTTCCTGTTCGTGTTCTGGCACCTGGCCGACCTCACGTGGGGCTGGTGGAACGCGACCGGCAACGACGGCACGTTCGTGCGCGGCGACGCCTACGGCAACGTGGTTCGCAGCTTCGAGCGGGTGCCCGTCGCGGTGCTCTACATCGTCGCCAACATCGCGCTCGGCACGCACTTGTTCCACGGTGTGTGGAGCCTGTTCCAGTCGATGGGTTGGAACAACCCGAAGTTCAAGGAGTGGCGCCGCTACATCGCGGTCGCCTTCGCCACGCTCATCGTGGTGGGGAACGTGTCGTTCCCGATCGCCGTGCTGGCCGGGATCGTCGGGAAGTGACGGAGATGATGAACGACACGACCAGCCAGTCCGTTCTGGACAGCAAGATCCCTGCCGGCGCGATGGCCGACAAGTGGGACAACTACAAGGCCGACATGAAGTTGGTCAACCCCAACAACAAGCGCAAGTTCAAGGTGCTCGTGGTGGGCAGCGGCCTGGCCGGTGCCTCGGCCGCGGCCACGCTCGCCGAGCTGGGCTACGACGTCGACGTGTTCACGTTCCACGACTCGCCGCGCCGTGCTCACTCGATCGCCGCCCAGGGCGGCATCAACGCCGCCAAGAACTACCGCGGCGACGGCGACAGCATCCACCGCCTGTTCTACGACACCGTCAAGGGCGGCGACTTCCGCGCCCGCGAGGGC
>JAUSLQ010000049.1 GCA_030645675.1 Actinomycetota bacterium
GAACCGGCCCGGCAGGTAGCCGCGCACCTTCGCCTCGGCGGTGGTGGCGAACAGCTTGCGGATGTTGTCGAACACGCCCGTGTAGGTGGCCGGGTTGCTGCGTGGCGTGCGCCCGATGGGTGACTGGTCCATGTCGATCACCTTGTCGAGCATCTCGATGCCCTTGATGCTCTTGTGGCGCCCTGCCGCAGCCTTCGACTTGTAGATGCGCTGCATCAGCACCGGCAGCAGGATGTCGCGTACCAGCGTGCTCTTGCCACTGCCGCTGACACCCGTGATGGCGACGAAGCAACCCAAGGGGATGCGCACGTCGAGGTTGCGCAGGTTGTGCTCCTTCGCACCCTGGATCTCCAGCCACTGCAGGCCCGGCGGACGGCGCACGGCCGGCACCGGAATGGTGCGCACCCGCGACAGGTACTGGCCGGTGATGGAGTCCTTGGCCGTGAGGATGCCCTTCACCGGGCCGCTGTACACCACCGCGCCGCCGTGCTCGCCGGCGCCCGGGCCGATGTCGACGATCCAGTCGGCCTCCATGATGGTGTCTTCGTCGTGTTCGACCACGAGCACCGTGTTGCCCAGGTCGCGCAGGCGCAGCAAGGTGTCGATCAGGCGCCGGTTGTCGCGCTGGTGCAGGCCGATGGACGGCTCGTCGAGCACGTACAGGGTGCCCACCAGGCCGCTGCCGATCTGGCTGGCCAAGCGGATGCGCTGTGCCTCGCCTCCGGCCAGCGTTCCGGCCGAGCGCGACAGCGACAGGTAGTCGAGCCCCACGTCGAGCAGGAACCCGAGCCGGGCGTTGATCTCCTTGGTGACCCGCTCGGCGATCATCTTGTCGCGCTCGCTGAGCTCGAGCCCGGTGAGGAACTTGGCCGACTCGCCGATGGGCAGCTCGCAGATCTCGGCGATGTTCTTGTCGTTGATGGTGACCGCCAGGGTGGACGGCTTCAGGCGGGCGCCCGCACATTTCGGGCACGGCACCTCGCGCATGTAGCCCTCGTACTGCTCGCGCGCCCAATCGCTCTCGGCGCCCTCGCGGCGGCGGTTCAGCCACGGCACCACGCCCTCGTAGGCGGTGGAGTACTCGCGCACGCGCCCGTAGCGGTTCTTGTACTTCACCTTCAGGTTGCCCTCGACGCCGTAGAGGATGACCTTCTGCTGCTTGGCGGTGAGGGTGCCGTATGGCGCATCCATGTCGATGCCGAAGCTGTCGGCGACGGCCTCCAGCATGCGGGTGAAGTACTGGGTGTTGCTGGTGCGCCAGGGGGCGATGGCCCCGCCCTTGATCGACAGGTCGTGGTCGGGGATGAGCAGCTCGGGATCGACCTCGAAAGTGGTGCCCAGGCCCAGGCATGCCTCGCACGCGCCGTACGGCGAGTTGAAGGAGAAGTTGCGCGGCGCCGGCTCGTCGTAGCTGGTGCCGCACTTCGGGCAGGCCAGGTGCTGGCTGAACGTCAGCGTCTCGCCATCCACCACGTCGGCCGCCTTCGCCGCCGCGCCGTCTTCCCGCTTCACGAACAGCTCGACCTCGGCCACACCGTCGGCCAGCTTCAGCGCGGTCTCCAGGGAGTCGGTGAGGCGGCGCTGGATGCCGTCGCGCCGCACCAGCCGGTCGACGATGATCTCGATGCGGTGCTGCTCGTAGCGCGCCAGCTTCTCCTCGCGCTTCAGGAACTCGGCGATGTCGACGACCTCGCCGTCGATGCGGGCACGCACGTAGCCCTGGGCCACGAGGTCTTCCAGGAGGGTGCTGTACTCGCCCTTGCGGCCACGCACCACCGGCGCCAGCACCGGGAAGCGTGTGCCCTCGGGCAGCAGGAGGATGCGATCGACGATCTGTGAGGGAGTCTGCCGCTGAAGGCGGGTGCCGTCGTTCGCACAGTGCTGCACGCCGATCCGCGCGAACAGCAGACGCAGGTAGTCGTAGACCTCGGTGATGGTGCCCACCGTGGAACGCGGGTTGCGGCTGGCGCTCTTCTGGTCGATGGAGATGGCGGGCGACAGGCCTTCGATGACATCGACATCGGGCTTGTCCATCTGCCCCAGGAACTGGCGGGCGTACGCACTGAGCGACTCGACGTAGCGGCGCTGACCCTCGGCGTAGATGGTGTCGAACGCCAGGCTGCTCTTTCCCGAACCGGACAGGCCGGTGAACACGATCAGCCGGTCGCGCGGGATCTCGATGCTGACGTTCTTCAGGTTGTGCTCGCGAGCACCGCGCACCACGATCTGCGGCCCGGCGGGCTTCGCCGGCGCCTTCGACGCGGGTCTCGCGGCCGTCTTGGTGACGGGCTTGGTGACGGGCTTGGTGACCGTCTTGGTGATGGGCTTGGCTGCAGCAGAGGGCGCAGGTTTCGTGCGGGAGGGGGCGGGGGTGGCGGCGGCCATGGCGGGAGGCTACCGAGCCGCGCCCGGGCCCCGACCGGGCGGGCGCAGGAACAGGGCCGGATCGGCGGAGGAACTGAAGCGACGGGTCACGATCGCCAGGTTAGCAGCCTCAGCCGAACAGGTGTTCCCTTCCGACGGCGCAGACGACCAGGGGCGACTGTCAAGATTCATTCAGGTTTCGCCACCGGTGGCCGATAGACAATCATGACCACCGGCACAGACTCCGTCGCCTCGTTCGCCACCACCGTGCACGGTGTGTTGCAGCACCTCGCGACCACCTCCGGCTTCCCCGCCTGGGTGCTGATGCGCGCTGACGAACGTGGCGACCAGCCCCTGGCGGTGGCCGACCCCGCGGGGGTCCTCCGCCCGAGCGATCCCACCGCGACCCGCAGCGGCAGCGAGCTGCCGCGCATCGACGTGGCCGTCATGTTGCCCACCGGGCGTACCTTCGGGCGGCTGGTGGGCACTGGTGACCATGAGTCGGCCGAGGTCGCCACTGCTCCAGCCACCGAGGCCGCGAACCTGTTCGCCTCCCTGCTCGGCCTGCTGATCGGCAGCGACCTGGCGCTGGCCGCCGAGCGGCGCGCCGCCGAGGCCCGCGACGGCACCACCGACCCGCTCACCGGCCTCGCCACGCGCCAGGGCTGGGAGCTACGCAAGCGCCTCGACGACCGCATCTGCCGCGAGTACGGCGAGCCTGCCGCAGTGTTGTTGATCGAACTCGACGAGCTGAAGCGCAACAACGAGCGCTATGGCCACTCCGCCGGCGACGAGCAGTTGCGGACGGCAGGCGCCCTGGTGCGCGAGGCGTTGGCGGGGGCACACTTCGGCGCCCGCATCACCGGTGATCGCCTGGGCGTGCTGATCGTCGGCGCCGATGAGCGCCAGGTGGGCGAGCTGGAGCGGGCCGTGCGCCGCGCGCTGTCGGCGGCGCAGATCTCGGCCGTGATCGGCGTGGGCAGCCGAACCGCCGGCGCGTTCGCCAGCGTGGAAGCAGCGAATGCCGAAGCAGAGGCCGAGGTCGAGCGCACCCATTCGGTGCGGCACGTCTCGATGGGTGACTCGGATGTCAACGCGTCACTGCTGGATGCCATGGCCAACGGCGCGATCAAGGCCTACTTCCAACCGATCGTCGACCTCCGCACCGGCGAGGTCGTGGCCGTGGAGGCGCTGGCCCGCTGGCAGGCCGCCGACAGCATGCGCGAGCCCGACCAGTTCCTGCCTGCACTGCAGCAGGCAGGTCTGCTGGGCGCGCTGTT
>JAUSLQ010000190.1 GCA_030645675.1 Actinomycetota bacterium
CGTAGCCCAGGCTGCGCAACCACTCCAGCCATGGGGTGTGGCGCTCGTCGAGGCACAGCAGCTCCTCGAACCCGGGCAGCACACCCTCCCAGTTCGACAACCGGGGGTCGGCGGGGTCGGTGATCTGCCGCGGGTCGGCTCCCTGGTCGGTGTAACCGAACATCACCGGGTGGTAACCGGCGCGGATGGCCACGCGGGCGATGTTGTCCAGCCCCGCGTTCAGTGGGGTGCCGTTGGCGACCACGCGGTTGTTCATCTGATAGGTGCCGGTGTACAGCGCGGCGCGGCCCGGCGCGCACGGTGCAGCTTGCGCGTAGTGGCGCGCCAGGCGCACGCCGTTCGCTGCGATGGCATCCAGGTTGGGGGTGCGCAGCAGCGGATGGCCGGCGCACGACAGCGAGTCGGCGCGGAACTGGTCGAGCGTGACGAAGAGCACGTTCGGCCGGGCGTCCGGTGCAGAAGGGGTGGTCATCGGGCCAGCTCGGCGCGCAGTTGGTCGAGGCCGATGGCTCCGAGCTTCAGCGCCTTGGTGTGCCATGCCTTCAGGTCGAACGCGGCGCCATCGTGGGCCTGGGCGTCGGCACGGGCGGCCTCCCACTCGCGCTGGCCGATCTTGTAGCTGATGGCCTGCGCCGGCCAGCCGAGGTAGCGGTCGATCTCGCTGCGCATGAACTCTTCGGTGTTGCCGGTCTCGGCGACCGCGAACTCGAAGGCGAGGTCGGGCGTCCAGACCTCGCCGCCGTGGAACGGTGTGCCGTCGTTCAGCGTGGTGCCCTGCGGGATGCGTGCGTCGAGGTGCATGCCGATGTCGATGATCACCCGCACCGTGCGCAGCATCTGCCCGGTGAGGAAGCCCAAGCGGTGGTCGGGGTTGGTGAACCAGCCGAACTCGTCGCACAGGGCTTCGGCGTACAGCGCCCAGCCCTCGCCGTGGCCGCTGATGAAGCTGCCCCGCTGGATGCGGCTGAGCGACGCGGCCTGCAGCTTGGCGTAGGCGATCTGCAGGTGATGGCCCGGCACCGATTCGTGGTAGCAGGTGGTGACGTCGCCCCACATGGGGAACTGCGTACGGCCGAGCGTCGGGTACCACGTGCGGCCGGGCCGGGTGAAGTCTTCCGACGGGCCGGTGTAGTAGGCCGCGGCGGCGGAGCCGGCCGGGGGGATCAGCGCCTCGCAGCGATCCATCAGCGGGGGGATCTCGAAGTGCTGCTTGCTGCGCAACAGCGCCTCGTCGGTGAGGGCCTGCAGCCATTGCTGGTAGGCCTCGGCGCCGTGGACGGCGCGGTTGGGGTCGGTGTCGAGGAGCTCGATGATCTCGGCGAAGCTCGCGCCTGGGCGGATGGCGGCGCAGGTGGTGGCGATCTCGGCGCGCAGGCGGTGGAAGTCGCCCCATGCCCACTCGTACATCTCTGCCGGGTCGAGGTCGGCGCCGAGGAACGAACGCACGCCCAGGCGGTAGCGCTCGGCGCCGCAGCCGTCGTGCGGGTCGGCGGAGGTGGCGTAGTCGTCGCGCAGGTAGGCGGCGAACGCGCCGTAGGCGGCGATGGCCCGGTCGGCGCCGGCAGCGATTCGTTCCTGCAGCGAGTCGGGCAGGTGGTCGGAGGCCGCTGCTTCCTCGGCGAGGGTGTCGAACCAGCGGTCGTCGGCCCAGGTGGCGCACTGCTCGGCGGCGGCGAACGCTTGGCGCCGGGCGGCGACGGTGCCCTGAGCGCGGCCCACCTCGTAGCTGTCGCGCAACCCGTCGAGCGCGGCGGGCACGGCGTGCAGCCGGGAGGCGATGTCGTGCCAGGCCTGTTCGCTGTCGCGCGACATCAGGTCGAAGATGGCGCGCAGGTCGCCGATCGGGGCCGCGATCGCGTTGATGTCGCGGGTCCAGTCACCGGCGTCGAACTCGGCGAGCGCGGTGCGGAAACGTTCCTCGATGAAACCCTTGGCCAGCCGGTCGTCGTCGTTGGTGACCGGCAGCGTGGCCAGCGTGGCCAGCCCGTTGCGCACGTGGTCGGCCCGTTCCTGGAAGCCGGCTGGGGAGAGGTCGGTCAGCAGGTGGTCGAAGCCGGGCACACCGCGAGCGGTGGCCATGCATGGGTCCAGCGCGGACTCTTCGTCGACGAACCGGTCGGCGAACTGGAAGATCGGTGACTGCTCGCTGGCTGCAGGGGTCGGATCGCTCGGCATGAGGGCAGGCTAGACCTCGGCTGTGCGGGTGCCGCCGTGGGAGGGTTCGCCGGCCTCCGTCAGCGGCGCCAGGTCGCGAGGGCCACCCTCGATCAGCCCGGCCACGACGGCCTCGCTGACCGGGCGCCAGCCCCACGCGTCGCACCCGACGTTGATCATCCGCTCGTGCTGGCGCCAACGTTCGTGCACGTGGCCGTGCAGCAGCCAGCCGCCCTCGTCGGCGGGTCGCGCCGCCGGGTAGCGGTCTTCGTCGCGGCTGTCGCCCTCGTAGGGGAAGTGGCTCATCGTCACGTGGTGGCCGCCGATGCACAGGCGCACGGAACCCTGGTGCACCTCGGCGAAGCCCGCGTCGCGGTACCGATCCAGCCACTCGGCCGCACGCGGGCCGTGCCCTTCCCAGCAGCGGTCGTGGTTGCCGGCGATCAGCAGCTTGTGCCCTGCCAGTTCGGCGGCAAGCGGCAGGGTGTCGGCGATGCGGCCCATTGCCACGTCGCCCAGCACCCACACGGTGTCGGTGGGTTGCACCAGCTCGTTCCACTGCTGAACCAGGGCGTGGTTCATCTCGTCGGTGTCGGCGAAGGGCCGGTGCGAGTACCGGATGATGTTCGTGTGACCGAAGTGCAGGTCGCTGGTGAACCACAGGGCCATGCGTGCAGTCTGCCGCGCGGGCCAGGGCGCGCCGGCGCGCCGGCGCCGAGTTCGTCGCGCCGCGTCCGGCGCAGCCGTCCCGTGATGGCAAGGGTCGCCACGCGCGCCGTTGTCCGGGTTCGGTCCAGTCGGTTCGATTTCGATTCGGCCTGGGGAGTCGGGTGAGCACGTGGCCCGGGTTCGGTCCAGTCGGTTCGATTTCGAATCGGGAGCTCCACCCACGCGGCTGGGGCGCACCGTGGATCTTGTTTGGAAACAAGCCGGGGTCGCCTGAATCGGAAGCTGGATTGCCGAGAAGGCGTGCCGGAGCCGGACGGGCGCGCCGGCTCGCCCCGTACCGGACGCCCGCACACTCGAAATCGAACCGACGAGACTGCGGCAACACCCGAGTGGAGCGCCGCTCGGCCTCGGGTTCACCTGGGTTCGGTGTCCGCTGCGGCCTTGTCCGATTCGAAGTCCGTCCGATTCGAAGTCTGTCCGATTCGAAGTCTGCCCGATTCGAAGTCGAATCGACGAGACCGCCGCCGGCACCTGCCGCCGGCATCGCACCATCGTTCGGCCCTGGCAGTTCGGCCCTGGCGCGCACGCAGGACTGCGGTGCACCATGCAACTGACGATCCGCCCGACTCCGGGTCGCCGAAGGGGGCGTCATGCGACGCATCGTGATCATGGGTGCCGGTGGGCGCGACTTCCACAACTTCAACGTGGTCTACCGCGGCGACCCCGACACCGAGGTGGTGGCCTTCACCGCCGCGCAGATCCCCGGAATCGACGACCGCCGATACCCGGCGGAGCTGGCCGGCGAGCGCTATCCCCGCGGCATCCCCATCCGCCCGGAAGCGGAGCTGACCGACCTGATCCGTACGTTGCGCGTCGACGAGGTGGTGTTCGCCTACTCCGACCTGTCGTACGACGATGTCATGCGCCGGGCGGCCATCGTGCTGGCGGCCGGTGCCTCGTTCACCCTGCTCGGCCCCGATGCGACGATGCTGCAGTCGACCCGGCCGGTGCTGGCCGTGTGCGCAGCACGCACCGGGTGCGGCAAGAGCCAGACCAGCCGGCGCATCGCGGCCCTCCTGAAGGCGGCCGGCCTGCGGGTGGCGATGGTGCGCCACCCGATGCCCTACGGCGACCTGGTGGCCATGCGTGTCCAGCGCTTCGCCACCCAGGCCGACATCGACGCCTCGAACCCGACCATCGAGGAGCGCGAGGAGTACGAAGAGCCCGTGCGCCAGGGCCTGATCATGTACGCCGGCGTGGACTACGAGGCGATCCTGCGCCAGGCCGAGCAGGAGGCCGACGTGATCGTGTGGGACGGCGGCAACAACGACTTCTCGTTCTACCAACCCGACCTGACGATCACGGTCGTCGACCCGTTGCGCCCCGGCCACGAGCTGATGTACCACCCCGGCGAGGTGAACGTGCGGCTGGCCGACGTGATCGTGGTGAACAAGATCGACTCCGCCGACGACGCGTCGGTGGCCCAGGTGGTCGCCAACGTGCACGCGGCGAACCCCACCGCCACGGTGGTGCGGGCGGCGTCGCCCGTCACGCTGGCCGCCGGCGAGCCGCTGGTGGGCAAGCGCGTGCTGGTGGTGGAGGATGGCCCCACCATCACCCACGGCGGCATGCCGTTCGGCGCCGGCACGGTGGCCGCCCGCCATGCGGGCGTCGCCGAGTTCGTCGACCCGCGGCCAGTGGCGGTGGGCAGCCTGGCCGCTACCTACCTCAAGTACCCCCACATCGGCCCGGTGCTGCCGGCGATGGGCTACGGCGACGCCCAACTCGCCGATCTCACTGCGACCATCGTCGCATCCGGGTGCGAGGTCGTCGTGAACGGCAGCCCGTTCGCCCTGTCGACGTTGCTGCACCTGGACGTGCCCATCCGCGACGCCACGTACGAGCTGCGCGAGATCGGGCATCCCGATCTGGTCGACGTGCTCGGCCCATGGATCCAGCGCTGGCAGCAGCAGAGGGGGCAGGCGTGAACCGGCGACGGCGCCACGACGACCGGCCGCTGCTGGTGGTGGCGATCGGCGGGAACGCACTGCTGCACCGGCGCGAGCAGCCAAACATCGCCAACCAGCGGGCCAACGTGGCCGGCGCCGCCCGGGTGCTCGCGAGTCTGGCCGAGTCCCGCGGGCTGGTGGTGACCCACGGCAACGGCCCACAGGTGGGGCTGCTGGCCCGCCAGAGCGAGGCATTGTCCGGCAGCGACCCGGTGCCCTTCGACGTGCTGGTCGCCGAGAGCGAAGGCCTGATCGGCTACCTGCTGGCGGAGGAGATCGGCCGCCAGCTCGGCCCCGAGCGGGTCGTCGTGCTGCTGACGCTGGTGGTGGTCGATCGGCGCGACCCGGCGTTCGGGAAGCCCACCAAGCCGATCGGTGCGATGCTCGACGAACAGGGTGCCCGCGAGGCCTCACGGCGCGGCAACGACGTCGCCCGCGACGGTGACGGCTGGCGGCGTGTGGTGCCCTCGCCCGAGCCGCTGGAGATCGTCGAGTTCGCGGCCATCCGCTCGCTGGCGGAGGCCGGCTACGTGGTGGTGTGCGGTGGCGGTGGCGGCATCCCCGTGGCGCGCGACGGCGGCGTGCTGCGCGGTGTGGAAGCGGTGATCGACAAGGACCTCACCAGCGCTCTGCTGGCCACCGAGCTGGAAGCCGACGAGCTGATGATCCTCACCGACGTCGATGCGGTGGTGGCCGAATGGGGTGGGCCGGCAGCGCGCCCGATCCGTTCGGCGACCCCCGCCGAGATGCGGGCGCTCGACTGGGCGTCTGGCTCGATGGGCCCGAAGGTGGAAGCCGCCTGCCGTTTCGTGGAGGCCACCGGGCGGGTCGCGCGCATCGGCTCGCTGGAGCACGCAGGCGACGTGATGGCCGATCGATCCGGCACCCGGGTCAGCATGTCGTAGGGGCAGGCGTCAGGCAGCAGGCAGGGTCTCCGGTCCCTTTCGCAGTGGCCCTCGATGAGTGGCACAATGCGGGCAACCACGAACACACGGGGGTTGAGTACATGTCGGTCGACATCGTCATCGAGGTGGACAACAAGCCGGGGGCGCTCGCCGCGCTCGCAGCTGCGGTCAGCGACGCGGGGGTGAACCTGGCTGCCGCCACGTTCACCGGCGGCGGCGAGAAGGCAGAGCTGCACATCCTGGTGCCGCACGCCGAGCCGGTGCGGCACGCGCTGGCCGTCACGCACGCCTCGGTCGCCACCCGCGAGCACGAGGTGGTCGTGGTGGAGGTGGAAGACAACCCCGGCGTGCTGGCCGACCTCACCCGCAAGATCGCCGAGGCCGGCATCAACATCGACACGATCTACGTCGCCACGGGCAACCGGGTGGTCTTCGGCTCCGACGACATCGCCGGCCTGAAGAAGGCCCTCGGCCGGGACTGAGCCCGGCGCGTCAGGGCTCGTCGCCGACGCGCTGCCGCAGCTGCTCGTTGTACCGCGAGATCTTGATGTCGCGCTCGTGCATGGCCTCCAGCCGGCGGCGATGCGCGGCGAGCACGGTGACGATCTCCTCCGCCTGCTCCGACAGCGGCTCTGCCATCGCGTCGGCGAGTGCGGCGGCACCCTCGTCGCCACCCGCGCAAGCCAGCTGGATCGCGGCCAGCAACCGCTGCTGCGCTGGGTTGAGCATGCGCTCGGCCTCGACCGCGGCGGCCCGCTGCCGCACCAGTGCAGGCGTGGGCTCCGGGGCCGCCCCGCCGGCGGGGGTGGTGGCTCGCTGATCGCGCCACCAGTGCTCCAGCTGTTGGGTCGTGGCCGCGGGCTCGCGGATCAGGTCGCCGTGGTCGATGATCAGCCGGGCCAACCCGTGCGAGTTGCCCAGCCCGGCGCGTGAGTACGCCTCCCACATGGCGATTCCGGCGAACAACGGCATCCCGTCGCGTGCGGCCAGCGAGCGCGCCACCTCCAGCGGGTTTCGGTGCATGAAGATGCACGCCGGCTCGACCACGTCCCGCCACAGCGGAAGTGTCAGGCACAGTCGCGGGTCTTTCGCCACCCAGTCGGGGTGGGCATCGAGCTGCTCCACCACCGTGCGCATCGCGCCCAGCAGGTCGGCGCGCCGGGCAGGCGTCAGCCGCGCCCAGTCGATGCCGACCGGCTCTTCCCACGAGCGATCGATCCACTTCAATGCAGTCTCGTCCAGGGCATGCACGGCAACGTGTTCGCGATGCCCCTGCGGGTCGTGCGCGGTGGGCGGATGGAAGTCGGCTTCCGCGCCGGCCCAGAAGCCCATTGCCTCCAGTGTGCGCACCATCAGCGAGGTGCCGCTGCGGTGCATGCCGAGGACGAAGATGCGCATCAAGCGAGTTTCGCACAGGCACTTACACTGCGTCCGGTGCAGTGGTCGGAGATACCTGGCTGGTTCCAATGGCGTTCTGGGCAGCACGACGCGGTCGCGCACTTCCCCGAGGGAAGCCGTTTCCTGGAGGTGGGCACCTACCTGGGTCGCAGCCTGTGCTCGCTGGCCGAGGTGGTGCAGGCCAGTGGCAAGCAGATCGCGGTGATCGGTGTCGACACGTGCCTGGGCAGCGGCCCGGAAGGCCCGCAACAGAAGGACTACCACGGCGCTGCCGCGGCCGAGGGCGGCGGCACGTTCGCCGGCACCCTGCACCGGAACATCCTCGCGTGCGGGTTCGGCGACCTCGCCACGGTGATCATCGCCGACTCGGCCTCGGCGGCGCGCATGTTTGCCGACGAGTCGTTGGAGTGGGTGCACCTCGACGCTCGCCACGACTACGGCAGCGTGGTGGCCGACATCGCCTCCTGGCTGCCGAAGGTGAAACCCGGTGGCTGGCTGACGGGCGACGACTACGACCCGGTGAAGTGGCCGGAGGTGATCGCCGCCGTCGCTCACTCGCTGCCAGCGGCACAGCCGTGGTCCAGCCAGCAGTGGCGCTGGGTGGTGCCCGTGCCGTCGGTGGTGGCGACGTCGGCCGCGCCCGGGGTTCGTGCTCGGGCGACTGCCGTCATCCGGGCTTGGGGCCGCCGCCTTCGTGCAGCACTGCGTCGCCGACGCTGACCGCGGCCTCGAAGTCGACCGTCCACCCGGCCAGCTCGGCGGCGAGGCCGATCACCCCACCCTCGCCCGAGTAGACCTCGCGCTCCTGCATGAACGCTGCGGCGCGACCCCACATGTCGAAGAACACCTCTTCCCGACCGTCCTTGGTGATGGCGATACACGCCTCGTGGCACCACTTGGCGGTGTGCAGGATGCATGTGCTGCCGGTCAGGTGCTCGGCCAGTGCTTCGAACGCGGGCAGCCGCCACGTGCCTGCCACCTGCAGGTGCTCCGCAATGCTGCGCTGCACGAGGGGCAGCACCGAGATGCCGGGCGGGAACGCACGCGGCGGGGGAGGGGCGGCGAACCGCGAGTCGGCATCGAGGAAGATGGCCGTGTCGTGGTGCTGCAGCGAGTGCTGCAACGCGAACCGCTTGTCGTGGTAGGCGGCGGCCCCCTGGTTGTTGCCGGTGGGGCGGATGCGTTCCACGTAGTCGATCGCCATCGGCCCGGTGGGCTGATGCGCGACGGCGCGCACGTCGAGGTGGGCGACGTCGGCGAAGTCGCCGGGCTCGTCGGTGAGGACCAGCCACGGCACCGTCGGTAGGTCGGCGATCAGCTGGCGGGCGCGCTCGCGGTACGGCGCGTGGATGGCCAGGGTGCAGAAGCAGACGGAGGGTGCGGCCGTGCTGCCGCCAGCGTTTGCGGCAATGGCAGGGCGTGAGTCGTCGCGGAACCACGTCAGCCGTTCGTCGACCCAGCGTTGCACGTCGGCGGAGCAACCCAGCCGCTCCAGCACCGGGCCGAGGTGCTGCTGGTACTCGGGCTCGGCGAGGTAGTGGTAGTGCAGCAGCACCGGGCCGGTGCCGGGCGGCAGCGGCCACGACTGATCGGGCTCGGCGAGGCTGTGCAGCGGGATGTTGTAGCGGGCGTCGTACACCACCACGTCGCCGGTGCTGCTCCAGATGGCCGTGCTGAGCGCGGCCTGGCTGGACCCCCACCACTCGCTGGCCTCCTGGCCCACCATGCCGGTGGACGCCTTGATGTCGGCGGCATGGCCGCGGAAGGGCCGCAGGTCGTCGGCG
>JAUSLQ010000078.1 GCA_030645675.1 Actinomycetota bacterium
GAGGTCGGCCTCGAGACCACGCTGAAGCGACCCATCGTCAACACCCGCGACGAGCCCCATTGCGACCCTTCCAAGTACCGCCGCCTGCATGTGATCGTCGGCGACGCGAACATGAGCGAGACAGCGACGCTGGTGAAGCTCGGCGCCACCGCGATCTTGCTGGCGATGATCGAGGACGACGTGCTGGGCGACGACCTGGTGTTGGCGAACCCGGTGGCGGCCATCCGCCAGGTCAGCCACGATCCGTCGCTGCAACGAACGATCCTGCTGCGCAGCGGCCGTAAGGCGACGGCCCTCGAGCTGCAGTGGGAGCTGCTGGCCCGCGCCCAGCGCTATCAGCGCACGCACGGTCTGGAGCCCGTTGGCGACGACGTCGGAGCGCAGGTGCTGTCGTTGTGGGAGGGCATCCTCGCCGGGCTGGAACACGACCCGAACTCGGTGGCCCACCAGGTGGACTGGGTAGCCAAACGACGGCTGATCGACGGGTACGCCGAGCGCCACGGCCTGGAGCCAGGCGACGCGCGGCTGAAGGCGCTGGACCTGCAATACCACGACCTGCGCCGAGACAAGTGCCTGGCCCGTCGAGTGGGCCTCGCTGTGCTGACCACCGAGGCCGAGGTGCGCGACGCGATGACCAACCCGCCGCTGACCACCCGCGCGTACTTCCGCGGCCGCTGCCTGGCGAAATGGCCCGACGACATCGTCGCTGCCAACTGGGACAGCATGGTGTTCGACGTCGGCCGCGATCCGCTGCGCCGGGTGCCGATGATGGAACCATTGCGCGGCACTGCCGAATCCGTGGCTAGGTTGATCGACGAGAGCGATACCCCAGCCGAGCTGCTGGCCCGGCTGGGTGCCTGACGGCCCGCCCGCGGGCCCGTACACACAGGGGAGCACATGGCTGAGCGAACGCAGAAGCAGAAACCGGCACCGAGTCGCACCGAGGAGACGGTCGAGGCCGCACCCGCCGTCGCGGGCAGCGGCGACAAGTTGAAGGCCGAGCTCGACGACCTGCTCGACGAGATCGACGGCGTGCTGGAGACGAACGCGGAAGACTTCGTGAAGTCGTACGTGCAAAAGGGCGGCCAGTAGACCCATGTCGATGCCAATGTTCACGCCCGGCGCGGATCCGGGCTCGAGCTTTCCCGAGCTGCTGAAGCGGGTCGGGCTCACCCCTGCAGCCACCACCGGCGATGTCGGCGCCGAGCTGTCGGTACCCCATGCCACCACGTGCGTCGCCCTCCGCTTCGCTGGCGGTGTCGTGATGGCCGGCGATCGCCGCGCCACCAGCGGCAACCTCATCAGCCATCGCGGCATGGAGAAGGTCGTCCAGGCCGACCTGCACAGCGGTGTCGCCATCGCCGGCGCGGCCGGCCCGGCGATGGAGATGGTGAAGCTGTTCCAACTGCAGCTGGAGCACTACGAGA
The DNA here is from genome assembly GCA_030645675.1 of Actinomycetota bacterium. Classification (GTDB taxonomy): domain Bacteria; phylum Actinomycetota; class Acidimicrobiia; order Acidimicrobiales; family Ilumatobacteraceae; genus UBA668. Next base: position 1,428 of record JAUSLQ010000078.1, read on the forward strand.
AGGTGGAGGGCAACGCCCTCAGCCTGGAAGGCAAGGCCAACCAGCTCAGCATGATGGTGCGCGGCAACCTGCCGGCGGCCATGCAGGGCATGGTGGTGGTGCCCATCTTCGCCGGTTACGACCTGCTGCGCACCAACGGCCGCCTGTTCACCTACGACGTCACCGGCGGCCGCTATGAAGAGCACGACTACGTGGCCACCGGCTCGGGCATGCTGCACGCCGGCACCGTCATCAAGATCGCTTGGCGCGACGGGCTCGACCGCGAGGCGGCCGTGGCGCTGGCCTGCCGAGGCCTGTGGGAGGCTGCCGACGCCGACTCGGCGACCGGCGGCCCCGATGCGCTGCGCGGCATCTACCCGGTGGTGGCCGTCATCACCGCCGACGGCTGGGAGCGGCTCGACGACATCGAGCTGGCCGCCGTCTTCGAATCCATCGCCGCGGAGGTGCGTGCCCGATGAACATGCCCTTCTACGTCGCACCAGAACAGGTGATGAAAGACCGCGCCGACTACGCCCGCAAGGGCATCGCCCGCGGTCGTGCACTGGTGGCCGTTCGCTATGTCGACGGCATCGCGCTGGTGGCCGAGAACCCCAGCAACACCCTGCGCAAGATCAGCGAGATCTACGACCGCATCGCGTTCGCCGGGGTGGGAAAGTACAACGAGTTCGACCAGCTGCGGGTGGCCGGCGTGCGCGCCGCCGACCTGAAGGGCTACCAGTACAGCCGCGACGACGTCGATGCGCGCAGCCTGGCCAACAACTACGCCCAGATCCTGGGCCAGATCTTCACTCACGAGATGAAGCCGATGGAAGTCGAGATCCTGGTCGCCGAGGTGGGCTCCACGCCCGACGGCGACCAGCTGTTCCACATCCTCTACGACGGCACCGTGATGGACGAGCGGCGCTACACCGTGCTGGGCGGCGATGCCGAGGCCATCGGCGGGCGCTTGAAAGAGTCGTACGCCGATGACGAGGCGCTGCCGGTGGTGGTGCGAGAGGCGACGAAGGCGCTCAGCGGCCCCGATCGAACGTTGGCAGCCACCGACCTGGAGGTGGCGGTGCTGTCGCGCACCAACGGCCGGCGCTGCTTCCGCCGTCTCACCGATGCGGCGGTCGCCGAGGCGTTGGCCGGCTGAACCGTGGCCGCTCCCGGTCGCATCGACCTGAACAGCGATGTCGGCGAAGGGTTCGGTGCCTGGCCCGGCGGCCCCGACGAAGAGATGATGCGGCTACTGACCTCGGTGAACGTCGCCTGCGGCTACCACGCCGGCGACCCCCTCACGATGCGCACCACCTGCGCGCTCGCACGCGAGTACGGCTGCGTGATCGGTGCCCAGGTCAGCTACCCCGACCTGCTGGGCTTCGGCCGCCGCTTCCTCGACATGCAGCCCGACGACCTGGCGGCCGCCGTGGTCTACCAACTGGGTGCGCTCGAGGGCTTCGCGCGGCTGGCCGGCGGGCGGGTGCACTACGTCAAACCGCACGGCGCGCTGTACAACGCGATCGTCGAGCACGAGGCCCAGGCAGCGGCGGTGGCCTCCGCTGTGCACGACTTCGACTCGACGCTGGCGGTGATGGGGCTGCCCCGTTCGGCCATCATGCGGGCCTGCGAGCGCCGCGGCCTGAGGTTCGTGAAGGAGGGATTCGCCGACCGCCGCTACACCCCCGACGGCCTACTGGTGCCACGCACCCAGCCGGACGCTCTGATCACCGACCCGACGCACGCCGCCGAGCAGGCGCTGCGGCTGGCCGAGTGGGGTGTCGAGTCCATCTGCGTGCACAGCGACACGCCCGGTGCGCCCGCCATCCTGTCGTCCGTAGCCCGCCATCTGGCCGAGTCGGGCATGAAGTTGCAGCCGTTCCTGCTGTGAGGTTGTTGCCCTACGGCCCACAGGCAGTGCTCGTCGAGTTCGATTCGCTGGCCGAGGTGATGGCCGCCGCCGGCGCGTGGCGCGCTGCCGCGTGGCCGGCGGTCGTCGACATCGTGCCGGCCGCGCGCACCGTGCTGGTGCAGCACGACGGTCGGTTCGACCACACGCTGCTGTTCCGCCCCACCGAGGGGCTTGCCGTGGTGGCTGGGCCGGCGGTGACGATCGATGTGGTCTACGACGGCGCCGACCTTGCGGCGGTGGCGGACGCCACTGGGCTCTCGGTGGAAGCCGTGATCGCGCTGCACACCGAGGCCGAGTACACCGTGGCCTTCTGCGGCTTCATGCCCGGCTTCGCCTACATGGTGGGCCTGCCGCCGGTGTTGCACCTGCCCCGCCGGCGGTCGCCCCGCACACGTGTGCCTGCCGGTTCGGTGGCGATCGCCGCCGAGTACGCCGCGGTGTACCCCGACGACAGCCCGGGCGGCTGGCACCTGCTGGGCAGCACCGACGCCGTGCTGTGGGACGAGGCCCGCCGGCCACCCGCCTTGCTGGCCCCGGGCACCCCCGTCAGGTTCCGGCAGCGATGATCGACGTCGTCGCCTGGGGCATCGCCACGTCGGTGGTGAACGGCGGCGTCACCGGCCAGGCCTGGCTGGGTGCGCCGCGCGGGGGAGCGGTCGACGTGCCGTCGCTGGCCCTCGCCAACCGGGTGGTGGGCAACCCGCCGAACGCCCCAGCGCTGGAGACGTCGGGTGGCCTGGTGCTGCGGTTCCGTGCGGCGGCGATGGTGTGCCTGTGTGGCGCCGTCGCGGAGATCACCGTCGCCGGCGGCCCGCCGGTGGGGTGGGGCGGCCCGGTGGTGCTCCCCGCGGGCGCCCAGCTACGAGTTGGCCGGCTGCTCGACGGTGCCCGGGTGTACGTGGCGCTGCGCGGCGGTGTGACGAGCGCGGCAGGTGCTTCCGGTGTGACGGCCCGGCTGCAGGTGGGCGCCGACCCAGGCGCTTCAGCCGCGTCAGCCGCGGCGCCCCGGCACCCACCGCGCACGACGATTCGTCTCTGGCCAGGGCCCCGGCAGGACTGGTTCACGCCCGCGGTCTGGCAGGCGCTGCTGACGCACCCGTACGTGGTGGGCTCCACCAGCCGCGTCGGCACCCGGCTCGTCGGGCCGGCGTTGCTACGCAGCTCGTCGGCGGAGCTGCCCTCGGAGGGCTTGCTGGAAGGCGCGGTGCAGGTGCCGCACGATGGTCAGCCGATCATCATGCTGGCCGACCACCCGACCACGGGCGGCTACCCCGTGATCGCCGTCGTCGACCCCGACGACATCGAAGCGGTTGCCCAGGCCGCCGCCGGCAGCACCCTGCGCTTCACCATCGCCTCAGCCCACTGACCGCCGGCCGCACCAGCGCCCCAGCGGCGAGGGTCGGGCACCCCAATCCGTGGGGCCCGCGCGTGCACGGCCGAGCTGGGGGCGTGCGCTCGGATGGGGTGCGGGCGAGCGAGGGGTGCGCTACGGTGCGCGCATGGAGCGGCGCATCTACGGACTCGAGAACGAGTACGGCGTCACCTGCACGTTGCGCGGGCAGCGCCGGCTGAGCCCCGACGAGGTGGCCCGCTACCTGTTCCGCAAGGTGGTCAGCTGGGGTCGCAGCAGCAACGTCTTCCTTCAGAACGGCGCCCGCCTGTACCTCGACGTCGGCTCGCACCCGGAGTACGCCACACCCGAGTGCGACAGCCTGTACGACCTGGTGGTGCACGACAAGGCGGGCGAGCGCATCGTGGAGAGCCTGCTGCAGTCGGCCGAGCAGCGGCTGCGCGAGGAAGGCATCCGCGGCACGATCTACCTGTTCAAGAACAACACCGACTCGGCCGGCAACAGCTACGGCTGCCACGAGAACTACCTCACCAGCCGCGCCGACGACATGGCTCACTACGCCGAGGTGCTGATCCCGTTCTTCGTCAGCCGGCAGATCTTCACCGGCTCGGGCAAGGTGCTGCAGACCGCTCGTGGGGCCGTGTTCTCCATGGCGCAGCGGGCCGAGCACATCTGGGAGGGCGTCAGCAGCGCCACGACGCGCAGCCGCCCGATCATCAACACCCGCGACGAACCCCACGCCGATGCGGAGAAGTACCGCCGCCTGCACGTCATCGTCGGCGACAGCAACATGAGCGAGTACACCACCTTCGTGAAAGTGGGTTCGGCGGCCTGCATGCTGCGAATGCTGGAAGACCCCACGGTGGTGCTGCGCGACATGACGCTGGAGAACCCCATTCGCGCCATCCGCGACATCAGCCACGACATGACCTGCCAGCGCAAGGTGCGCCTGGCCAACGGGCGCGAAGTGAGCGCGCTCGACATCCAGCGCGAATACCTCGATCGTGCCTTGCGCTACGCCGACAGCAAGGGCTTCCCGCCGATGGAGCAGAAGGCACTGGAGATGTGGGAGCACTGCATCAGCACCATCGAGAACGACCCGCTGAAGCTCGACCGCGAGGTCGACTGGGTGATCAAGTACCGCTTGCTGGAGGCGTTCCGTGCCCGCCACGACCTGCCGTTGGGCCACGCCCGCGTGCAGCTGCTGGATCTGCAGTACCACGACATCTCCCGCGAGCGCAGCCCCTTCTACAAGCTGCAGGACCGGGGCATGGTCGACCGCATGTGCCTCGACACCGACATCGAAGCCGCCATCGACACCCCGCCGCAAACCACCCGGGCGCGCCTGCGCGGCGAGTTCATCAAGCGCGCGAAAGAACGCAAGCGCGACTACACGGTGGACTGGGTGCACCTCAAGCTCAACGACCAGGCGCAGCGCACGGTGCTGTGCAAAGACCCGTTCCGCAGCCGCGACGAGCGAGTGGAGAAGCTGATCGCCTCGCTGTAGCCGCTACGGCGGGCGCTCCGTCAGCACATCGGCCTGCCGCTGCGCGGGTGCCGCTGCGCGGCTGCCGCCCGCCGCTAGCGTGTGCGCCGATGTCCGACGAGCCGCACCGGTCCACCGAGATCGACGATCTGTTGAAGTCGATGGCGCCCGACGACCCGGCGTACCCCCCGCCCGGTACGTCCGGCGGGTTCAGCGGTGCAGGGGCCAACGGTGGCGTGGCAGCGGGCATGGTCGATGGCGACACCGACTTCATGGAGTTCACCGACGAGGAGCTCGACGACGAGGCTGACGCCCGTACGCCGGCGAAGCGCAAGCACGGCAACCTGCTGACCGAGTGGATGATCGTCATCGCCGTCGCCGTCACGGCTGCGCTGCTGGTACGTGCGTTCGTGCTGCAGCAGTTCGCAGTGCAGGGCTCGTCGATGTACAGCACTCTGCACGACGGCGATCGGGTGCTGGTCAACAAGCTGAGCTACCGCATGCACGACCCTCGCCGCGGCGACGTGGTGGTGCTGAAGACCATCGAGGCGCTGGGAGACGAGCGCGACCTGATCAAGCGGGTCGTCGGCCTGCCTGGCGAGACCCTGGAGTACACGGGTTGCGTGCTCTACATCGACGGGCGCGAGCTGGTCGAGCCGTACCTCGACCCTGCGGTCCTGACCGGCGGGTGCGGCGAGAGCCAGGAGCCGATCACCATCCCCGAGGGCTTCGTGTTCGTGATGGGCGACAATCGCGGCGGGTCGAAGGACAGCCGGGCGCTCGACCCCATCGCCTACAGCGATCTGATCGGGCGAGCGTTCGTGGTGATCTGGCCCTTCGGCGACTGGCAGTGGTTGTAGCGAACGACGCTCAGTCGCCGCCCGACACCGGTGTCGGCGGGCCCACCTGATCGTGGTACACCGCCATCATCCGGGCGGAATGGTCGCTGAACACGCCGTCCAGGCCCATGCGCAGGCAGCGCTCGAGCAGGTGCTGCTCCTGGAGGTCCCACCCGAACGCGACGCGTTCGAAGCGGTGGAAGAGGCTGACCAGCCCACCGCTCCAGTCGGTCTGCGGCAGGTTGATGGCGTCGATGCCGTTCGCGGCCAGGGTGGCGGCGCGCCGCTCGGGCGTTTCGTCGATGCGCTGCAGCCGGGTGCTCTCCACCAGCTTTGCTCCCAGCCCGCGGAGTGGCTGCAGCGCCTCCCAGCTGGGGCCGCAGAGCCACAGCCGTTCCGGCATCGAGGCGGACGCGGCGCGTGCGACCTCGATGACCGCTGGTCCGGCCCGCATGTCCTTCAGATCGAGCGACAGGTGGAATCCAGTGCCGCACTGCCGGAACAGCTCGGCAAGGGACGGGATGTGCGCCGGCAGGTCGGCCCGCAGCACCTCGGCGATTGCAGAGCGCTTGCGCCAGCCGCGCGGCACGACGCCGTCGTGGTCCAGCACCGGTACGCCGTCGGCGGTCAGCCAGACGTCGCTCTCCAGGCCGTTGACGCCGAGGTCGAGTGCCAGCTGGAACGCCTCCAGCGTGTTCTCGGGCGCGTCGGCCCGGGCCCCACGGTGGGCGAACGCAATCGGCTCGGCGAGCAGGGAGGGGATTCGCTGTTGCACGGGCCCCAGGATGGCACGCGACCGGGGCATCCCCATGTCGTGGACAGAAGCGGCGCACAGAAGCGGCGCGCTGAAGTGGCGTCTGGGTGAGCGATGCATCCGGCCCACTGCTCCTAGACTCGCCTGCGTGTTCAACGTGCAGGGCAGCGAGCTGATCTTCCTTCTGCTCATCGCGCTCGTCGTGCTCGGCCCGGAGAAGCTGCCCGACGCCGTCCGCAAGTTCGGCAAGGGCTACGCGGAGTTCAAGAAGATGGCCAACGGCTTCCAAGGCGAGCTGCGCCAGGCGCTCGACGAACCTCTGCGCGAGTTGCGCGACACGGCCGATGCAGTGCGCGACGCCGCGAAGTTCGACATCGATTCCGACGGCAAGTCTCCGGCAGCGAAGACCGATGCCGCCAGCACCAGCGGCCAGGGCAAGCCCGGCCCGCTGGTCAGTGAGATCGCGTCCAAGGCCGCCACTTCGGTGAAGCGGGGCGACGGGCTGAACTTCGGAGCGGCCCGCCGAGCCCCCTCGAACGGAACTGTCCCAGTACCCGATGCGCCGCCGCAGCCCGCCCAGACCGACGCACCCACCCCTTCCGACCCGGCCGTCCTGCCCGGCGCAGCGCAGGCCGCGCCCACGGAGGGCCCGCCCGAATGAAGCTGCCCTTCCGAGGGTCCTCGGCCAAGCCCAAGCTGAAGACCCCCGACGATCGGATGACGCTCACCGAGCACCTGGCCGAGCTGCGCACGCGCATCATCCGCTCCGTGCTGGCCATCGTCATCGGCATCATCGTCATCCTCGCGGCGTACGACCAGGTGCTCGAGTTCCTGCGCAAGCCGTACACCGACCTGTGCAAGCGCAAGCAGTGGGAGAACTGCGGCAAGCTGCAGTTCATCGGCCCGCTGGAAGGCCTCACCACGCGGCTGTCGATCGCCACCTACGGCGGCATCATCATCGCCCTACCGGTGATCATGTGGCAGCTGTGGCGCTTCATCGTGCCGGCGCTGCACGCGAAGGAGAAGAAGTACGCCATCCCGTTCGTGCTGTCCTCGGTGCTCCTCTTCCTGCTGGGCGGGTTCGTCGCCTACTGGACGCTGGGCCCGGCGCTCGACTTCCTCATCTCGTGGGCCGGCAGCGACGTGGAAGCCAACTTCCAGGTCAGCAAGTACATCAGCCTCGTCGGGCTGATGATCGCCGCCTTCGGCATCGCGTTCGAGTTTCCCGTGCTGCTCGTGTTCCTGCAGCTCGTGGGCGTGCTCACCCCGCAGACGCTGCTGAAGCAGTGGCGGTACGCGATCGTGGTCATCTTCGTCATCGCCGCAGTCATCACCCCCAGCGGCGACCCGTACTCGATGATGGCGCTTGCCGGGCCGATGACCCTCTTCTACCTCATCTCGATCGTGATCGGCCGAATCGCTCAGAAGCGCAAGCGCAAGCGCGAAACCGCTGCGGCCTGACACGATAGAGACGTGCGCGCCAACCGGGCAGAGCTGATCGCCCACTACGCCTTCCCGCTGGACCAGTTCCAGCTGCGAGCCCTTGATGCGCTCGACGACGGCGAATCGGTGCTCGTGGCCGCACCCACGGGCAGCGGCAAGACCGTCGTGGCCGAGTACGCGATCGACGCCGCGGTGGCGGAGGGCAAGCGGGCGTTCTACACCGCGCCGATCAAGGCGCTGTCGAACCAGAAGTACCACGACCTGGTCGAGCGGCTGGGCCCGCAGCAGGTCGGCCTGCTGACCGGCGACAACAACATCAATGCCGAAGCACCAGTGGTGGTGATGACCACCGAAGTGCTGCGCAACATGATCTACGCCCGCAGCGTGGCCCTTCGCGACCTGGCGGTGGTGGTGCTCGACGAGGTGCACTTCCTGCAGGACGCCTACCGCGGCCCGGTGTGGGAGGAAGTCATCATCCACCTGTCGGCGCGGGTGCGGCTGGTGTGCCTGTCGGCGACGGTCAGCAACGCCGCCGAGCTGGCCGACTGGATCACCACCGTGCGCGGGCCCACTCGGGCGATCCTGGAAGACCGCCGCCCGGTGCGCCTGGACAACCACTACATGGTCGGCGACCGCACCCACGATCGATTGCACCTGCTGCCCGTGCTGGTGAACGGCCGGCCGAACCACGACGCGATCCGGCTCGACGCCGAGGCCGCCCGCGACTCGCGGGCGTCACGCGACCGCAAGGGGGGCAAGCAGCAAGCCCGCCGCAAGCTGTTCACCCCCTCACGGTTGGAGGTCGTGGAGACGCTGGACCGGCACGGGATGCTGCCCGCGATCTACTTCATCTTCAGCCGCAACCAGTGCGACGAGGCGGCCCGCAGCTGCCTTGCCACGGGGATGCGGCTGACCTCGGGCGCCGACCGCGACCGCATCCGTGAGATCGTCGACGCCCGCCTCGGCGGCATCGACCCTGCCGACCTGGCGGTGCTCGGCTACAGCCAGTTCCTGGCCCAGCTGGAGGCAGGGGTCGCTGCCCATCACGCCGGCATGGTGCCACCGTTCAAGGAGGTCGTGGAGGCCTGTTTCGTGGAGGGACTGGTCAAGGTGGTGTTCGCCACCGAGACCCTGGCGGTGGGCATCAACATGCCGGCCAAGACCGTGGTGATCGAGAAGCTCAGCAAGTTCACCGGCGACCACCACAGCTTTCTCACGCCCGGCGAGTACACCCAGCTCACCGGGCGCGCCGGGCGCCGCGGCCTCGACGAGCTCGGCCATGCCGTGGTGCTGTGGAGCCCGTTCGTGCCCTTCGACCAGATCGCGGCGCTCGTCAGCAGCCGCACGTTCCACCTCAACTCGGCGTTCCGCCCCACCTACAACATGGCGGCCAATCTGGTGCGCTCCTACACCAGCGAGCGCGCCCACCACCTGCTGAACCTGTCGTTCGCGCAGTACCAGGCCGACCGCGACGTGGTGAAGCTGGAAGCCCGGCTGGCCCGCCGGCAGGACCACCTGGCGGAGGTGCTGGAGAAGGCGCGCAGCCCGTACGGCGACATCGACGACTACCGCCGCCTGCAGCAGGCCGAGCAGCCGCGGTCGGCCACCGTCGTGGGCCGCGACGACCCGGTCTCGCTGGCACTGATGAAGGTGCGCCCGGGCGACGTCCTGTACGTGGAGAAGGGGCGCTACGCCGGGCGCGTGGCCGTGTTGGCCAGCGCGTTCCGCAAGGGGGGCGTGCGACTGACCACACTGACCACGCGCCGCGACCTGCTGCTGTTGTCGGCCGTCGACTTCGACGAGGCACCCGCCGCCATCGGCCGCATCGAGATGCCCGCCGAATACGCCCCCAACCGCAACGACTTCCAGCGGCTCGTGGTCAGCCGCCTGGAGAAGGCCGAGGTCACCCCGCACCGCCGCCACCGGCGCCCGGCCGAGCCGCAGTACACCGGCACCCACCCGGTGGAGGCCGACCCGGACCTGCAGCAACGGTTGAAGGCCTCGTTGCTGGCGCAGCGCCTGTCGCGCGAGATCGACGAGTTGACGGTCCGCGTCAGCGGCCGCAGCCAATCGATCGCGCTCGACTTCGACCGCGTGCTGCGCATTCTCGAGCAGTGGGGCTACGTCGACGGCTGGTCGCTCACCGACGCCGGCGGGGTACTGGCCAGGCTGTTCCACGAGAGCGACCTGCTGGTGGTGGAGTGCCTGCGCCAAGGGCTGCTCGACGGGCTCGACGCGGCGGCGCTGGCAGCGCTGACCAGCGTGTTCGTGTACGAGCACCGAAGCCCCGAGCCGCCACCCGCACCCTGGTACCCCTCGCCGCTGGTGCGCCGCCGCTGGCAGTCGATCGCCCGCATCAGCTACGAGCTGCAGGACGCCGAGGAGGAAGCCGGCCTGGCCGTGCACCGCCCGCCCGACCCCACCTTCGTCGCCGTCGCCTACGCGTGGGCGGCCGGGGAGGGCTTCGCCCAGGTGGTGGCCGACGAAGAGATG
>JAUSLQ010000089.1 GCA_030645675.1 Actinomycetota bacterium
CCGCGCGTCTGTCGGTGTCGGGGTCGCCGGTGCGTGGGGTGGTGCCGGCCAGCGGGTGAGAGCGCACTGCGTTGCCCGCCACCGCGACCAGCAGTTCGGGAGACGCGCCGATGAACCCGTCGAACGAGTAGCGGTAGCTGCTTCCGAACGTGGCCTTCAGGCGTAGGAGCACGGCATGCACGTCGATGGCTTCGGGGCTCGTGACCGACACCTCACGAGCGATCACCGCCTTCGTCAGCAGGCCGTCGCGAACGGCGTCGCGCGCCGCGACGACGGCCGCCAGGTAGCGCTCGATGTCGGTGTGCGGGGCGACGGTGAACGCCTGCGCGTGAGGTGCCGGCCGCCGGGCCGGAGCGAGGTCGGCCGGCGCGTCGTCGATGGTGGTCACCCACTGGCGCCCGTCGGCCGCCTTGCCGACGAGCACTCGCGGGATCACCAGTTCGCAGGGCAGGTCGGTTTCGAACGGCACGACCCCCAACGCGATCGGGTGCACACCACCCACTTCGTCGACGTGCTGGATCGCGGCCAGCGTGGCAGCCACCTGTGCCCGCGGCACGCGGGCCGCCACGCCGCGACCGGCCACGCCCACTCCGTCGCGCACGAACAGGTAGCCGTCGCCGCCGGCGATGTCGTTCAGATCGATCTCCGTGACGCCACCGTGGGCGTCGTCGAGCGCGGCTGCGAGCGGTCGAGTGTGCGCGCGCATGCCTACTTCCGGGTGCCGACCATCAGCTGGGTGAGCCCGCCTGACAGCTGGTGGTGCTGGGCATCGTCGAACCCGGCCTCGCGGAGCAGCTGCACCAGCTGCTCGCGTGGTGGCAGATAGGCGACGCTCTTGGGCAGGTAGCGGTAGGCGGCGCCGTCGCTGAGCAGCGCGCCGATCTTGGGCACCACCTTGCCGAAGTAGATGTTGTTGCCCCACCGGATGAACCGGTTGTGGGGCACACCAACGTCGAGCAGCGCGATGCGCCCGCCGGGGCGCACCACCCGCGCCAACTCGGCGAAGAAGGTCGGCAGGTCGCGCAGGTTGCGCAGGGCGAAGCCACACGTGGCGCCGTCGACTGACTGCTCGGGCAGCGGCAGGCGCAGGATGTCGGCCTGCACCCGTGGGCTGGCGCTGCGGTCGGCGGCGAGCATGCCGTAGCTGAGGTCGAACGCGATCGGCAGGTGGCCGGCCTTGCGCAGATCGATGCACAGGTCGCCGGTGCCGGCGGCGAGGTCGATCACCGTGCTGCCGCCTGGCAGGGCCAGCCGCTTGACGGCCTTGCGCCGCCACCGCACGTCGAGGCGGAAGGTCATGATGCGGTTGACCAGGTCGTAGCGCGGTGCGATCGCGTCGAACATCTCGCGCACCGCCTGTACCTTCTCCTCACCTTCGGGAAGTGTTTCGCGGTCCCAGATGCGTTCGCTCACGTCCGAGAGACTACGAGCACCGGCAAGCAACCGTTACTCTCGCCGACGTGAGGAAGCGTCGTCGGCCCAACGGGGTGGTGCGTGCGCCACGCCGCCGCGAGGTGCTGGCCACCGCGCCGCGCTCCTCGGGCGACGCTGCGCGCGACCTGCGCGAGGTGCGCCGGGCGGAGGTGGGGCGGTGGTGGTTGCGGGTGCAGCCTCACGCCGACGGCAGCTGGCGCGCCGAGGCGCACACCGTGTCGGGCTCGCCCGGGGTGTGGGCCGGCGACATGCGGCCGACCCTGGCCGAGGCAACGGCTGATGCGCTGGCGATCGTCGACGAGCTACGCGCCACGTAGCCGCCGCGCAGCCGACGACCGCGCAGCCGACGACCGCGCAGCCCACGGCCACAGCAACCGATCAGGCGTTGCCCTCTGCTGCGATCTGCTTGGCCCAGCGGTAGTCGGCCTTGCCGCTGGGGCTGCGTAACACCTCGGTCACGAACACGAAGGCCTTCGGCAGCTTGAAACGGGCGATGTGCTGCTCGGCGGCGGCGCGCAGCGCGGCCTCGTCGAGCTCGTAGCCGTCGCGCACGCGCACGATGGCGACCACCTCGCTGCCCCAGCGCTCGCTGGGGCGGCCGGCCACCACGCAGTCGTACACACCCGGGTGCGACTTCACCGCCGCCTCCACTTCTTCGGCGAAGATCTTCTCGCCGCCGGAGGTGATGGTGACCGAGTCGCGGCCGTGGAGCTCGATCACGCCGTCGGCCCGCAGGCGGGCACGATCGCCCGGCACCGCATAGCGCACCCCATCGATCACCGGGTAGGTGCGGGTGGTCTTGGCTGCGTCGCCCAGGTAGCCGAGGGCCAGCTGCCCGCTCTTGGCCAGCCAGCCGAGCTCCGGGTCACCGGCACGCAGTTCGCACGTGAGGTCGTCGCTGAGCACGTGGTTGCCAGGGCTGATCGGGAATGTGCCGGTGGTGGCGCCGGTCCCGGCCGACACCTGCGACAGCTGGCCACCGGCCTCCGAGGAACCCAGCCCGTCGACGATCATCACCGTCGGCAGGTGCCGCAGCAGTTGCTCCTTCAACGGCGCGCTCAGCGCCGCGCCGCCCGAGAGCAGCACGGTGAGGCTGGACAGGTCGTACTGCTGCCGCTCGAGCTGGTCCAGGAGTGGACGGGCGAACGCGTCGCCAACGATCAGCAGGAAGTTCAGCTGCTCGCGCTCGATCGTGCTCCAGATGTCGTGGGGGTCGAGGTGGTCGGTGTGGTCCTGGATGAACACCGTGCCACCCGCGTTCCACGCCCGAAAGCTCATCCAGTGGCCGGCCCCGTGCATGAACGGTGGGGCGAGCAGGGCCTGCAGCCCGCCCGTGGCCTCGGCAACGATGCCGTCGAGTGTGGTCGCCCGGCTGCCGCCGAAACACTCGAGGTTGGCGTCGCCGTTGCGCCAGAGCACCCCCTTCGGCAAGCCGGTGGTGCCGCCGGTGTAGAGGATGTACAGGTCGTCGGGGTTCCACTCCACTGCGGGGCGCGCAGCCGAGGCCGCAGCGATGGCGTCGTCGAACCACACGGCACCAGGCAGCAATGGCAAGCCGGAGGCGTCGGGCACCTGCAGGATGACACGCAACGAAGGAAGGCCAGGCAGCACCTCGGCCAGTGTGGGCGTGAATCGGCTGTGCACCACGATCGCGGTGGCTCCCGCATCGGAGAGCAGGTAGTGGAGCTCTTCGGCGACGTAGCGGTAGTTCACGTTGAAGGGTGCAACACGAGCCTTGAACGCGCCGAGCATGGCTTCCAGGTACTCGGTGCCGTTGTGCAGGTAGATCGCCAGGTGGTCCTGTCCGCTCTGGTGGCCGGCGAGCGCCGAGCGTTCGGTGTGGCAGCCGAGCCCGGCGGCCAGGAGGTGGTTGGCCAGCCGTCGCGTGTGATCGGTGACGTCGGCCCAGCTGAGGCGGCGATCGCGGTGCACGAGGCACGGCTGGTCGGGCCTCGTGGCGGCGATGGCCTCGTGCACGGCGGCCACCGACAACTGAGCGCTTCCCATCTGTCCACGCTAGGCGAGGTGTGCCGAAGGTCACGCACCGAGGCGACCATTGGTGTTTCCAGGGACCAGGGGTTCGCGGTGCGGTAGGTTCGGCCCCATGAGCAACGCATCGATCCCGGCCGGCCCGGTGGTGGACACCCGCGACCTCTCCAGCGTGGTCTTCGGGGTGTTCATGCCGCAAGGCTGGAAGATGGAGCTGTCCGGCATCGAGGGCGCCGCCCGGAAGTGGCAGGCCGCGGTCGATGTGGCCATCCGCGCCGAGCAGTTGGGCTACGACTCGATCTGGGTGTACGACCACTTCCACAACGTGCCCCGCCCTGCCCACGAGGCGGTGTTCGAGTGCTGGACGACGATGGCCGCGATCAGCCAGCTCACGTCGCGTGTGCGGCTCGGCCAGATGGTGGGCTGCAACAGCTACCGCGAGCCCAGCGTGCTGGCCAAGATCACCTCCACCATCGACGTCATCAGCGGCGGCCGGCTGGACTGGGGCATCGGCGCCGGCTGGTACGAGAACGAGTACAAGGGCTACGGCTTCGAGTTCCCGCGCCCGAAGGACCGCATCGGCATGCTGCGTGAGTCGGTGGAGATCGTGCGCAGCATGTGGACCCAGGTGGAGACCGACTACGACGGCAAGTACTACAAGCTCGAACGCGCCAACTGCGACCCGAAGCCGTTGCAGGCCCCGCATCCGCCCATCTGGATCGGTGGCGGCGGCGAGCAACTCACCCTGCGGGTGGTGGCCCGCTTCGCCGACTGCAGCAACTTCGGCGGCAAGCCGGCCGAGTGGGCGCGCAAGCGCGAGATCCTGAAGGCGCACTGCGCGGCAGTGGGCCGCGACGAGGCCACCATCCGCAAGACGTGGTCGCCCGAGGTGTTCGTGCGTGAAACCGAAGCGGAGATCGTGGCCGCCGGCACAAAGAGCCTGTGGGGCGAGTCGTTCGAGTCATGGCGCGACGGCAACCTGGTGGGCACTCCCGAGCAGGTCAGCGAGAAGCTGCAGCAGTACATCGACCTCGGCTGCACCGGTTTCGTCCCGTGGTGCCCCGACTACCCCAGCACCGAGACGCTGGAGCTGTTCGCGACAAAGGTCATCCCCAACTTCCGCTGAGGCCGGGCGGCCTCCCGCTCAGAACAGCGAGCCCTGCTCCACCGCCTGCATCGGCAGCGGTTCCGGCAGCGGCTGCAGCGTGGGCACCATCGCGGCGATGGCCGCATGGAAGCCCAACGCGAGCGCCGGCGTGGACGAGTTGTCGGGTGTGTGCACGAAGAAGTTGGGGGTGCGGCCCTCGCGCAACCACTCGGCCACGATCGGGTGCCAACGCGCCAGACCGGCACTGGTGACACGCGTGTC
>JAUSLQ010000094.1 GCA_030645675.1 Actinomycetota bacterium
CTAGCGATGTGGCGCGACCCGCTCCGCGCCGAGGAAGCCGCGGTGTTCCAGCGCCGCCTGACGGAAGGCGCGGTCGAAGGCATGCCCCGCGGGGAGACGACCAGCATCCTCATGCTGGACAACCCCGACCACGCCCGTATCCGCCAGCCGCTGTCGCAGGCGCTATACGCAAGGGTCGCCAAGAGCCGCGCTGACGTCGAACGCATCGTCGATACCGCCCTGGACCGGCTCCAGGACCAGCCGACGTTCGACCTGATGCCGGAATTCTGCGTGCCGATCCCGATCGACGTCATCGCCTCCATCCTCGGTGTTGACCATGAGCGGCTTGGCGAATTTCGCGACTGGTCCGAAGGGGTCATCCAGAGCCTCAATCCGTTCCGTGACGCCGCCCAGACGGCCCACATGGAACGGGCCCGCGATGCGCTCACGGCCTACTTCATCGAAACCCTCGCCGAGCGTCGAGCGAACCCGCGCGACGACCTGTTCAGCGACATGATGCGCACCCCGGTGAACGGCAAGCTGCTCACCGACGACGAACTGCGCAACTTCGCTCTGCTCGTGCTGCTGGGTGGCATGGACACCACCGCCGGCGTCACCGGCAACAGCCTGCTGCTGATCGACAAGGACCCGGCGCTGCGCCAGCAGCTGATCGACAACGTCGAACAGATGCCCAAGATCATCGAGGAGTTCCTGCGCATCGCCGGTCCGGGTGGCGGTCTCTACCGCCGGGTCATGCGCGACACCGAGTTCCACGGCGAGCAGCTGAAGGAGGGTGAGAAGGTGTTGATGATGTTCTGGGCGGCGAGTCGCGACCCGAAGGCGTTCGCCGACCCGGAGAAGATCGACATCTTCCGCGAGGAGAACCGGCACATGGCGTTCGGCCTCGGACCGCACCGCTGCCTCGGCTCGCACCACGCGCGCATGATGTTCTCGACGATGATGACCGCGATCTTCACCCGCTTCCCCGACTTCCAGGTGCAGTGGGACGGCGTCGAGCGGTTCGAGGACTGCGGCAGCGTCTACGCCGTGCGTCACCTGCCGGTGACGTTCACACCCGGAACGCGCCTCACCCCACACTGACGACTCGCACCGCCCGCGCCCGACGGTGCGGTGACCAGCGCCGCCCCGTCCCCGGCCTCCGCGAACTTGAGTTCGCGGCTCCGCGAACTTAAGTTCGCGGAGAGGGGGGCGGCGGCGCTGGATCGGGGCCGAGCACGCACTGCAGGTAGCGGCGCAGGTGCTGGATGCTGTCGCGCACCACTTGTGGGTCGCCGGTTGCCTTGCCCAGCACGAACGCACCCTGCAGCACGACCTGGGTGTGGCGGGCCAGGCCGGCGGCATCCACCTCCGGCCCGGCGTGGCGGGCCACCAGTGCCTGGCGGAAGTCGGCCTCCAGCGTGGCGGCGTGGCCGAGGATGCTTGCCGCGCACGCCTCGCGCACCGGCGGGCTGGTGTCGAAGGCCTCCTGCACCATCGTGCCGGCCAGGCACGAGTACTCGGCGGCCGAGCCCTGCACCAACGCCTCACGGAAGTCGAGATAGGCGAAGATGCGATCGACCGGGTCGGTCGGCTGGTGGTACGGCGCACCGGCGAACAGCTCGCCCGTCGTCTGCGACCAGTGCCCGGCAGCGGCGACAGCCAGCACCTCCTTCGACTCGAAGTGGTGGAAGAACGCGCCCTTGGTGACCCCGGCGGCGACACACAGCTCGTCGACCGAGGTGGCGCTGAGGCCCTTCTCGCGAATGACGGTGACTGCGGCATCCAGCAGCTTCACCCGCGCACTGCCTCGATTGGAGCCTCCAGGGCTTGCGTGTCGAACCGCAGCTTTGGGGGTGATCGTGGGCATCGCGGCCTCCTGGCGGAGCGAACCGATCGACCGCAGCTCGCTCCAGCGGTAGCATACCAACTGGTCGGTTTGCGGACAAGGCCGTGCAGGGAGAGCGCCGGGGGGTGTGTGACCGCCTAGCCGTACTCGCGCAGGGCAACGAACGAGTAGCCGGCACCCGAGCGGTTCGCGTAGCAGAAGTACGACGCCAGGCAGTCGTGCGGCGCGTCCTTCGGCGTCGGACAGGCAGCGGGCCACACCCCGCTGACTGCGAGCAGCTTGGTGCACGTGCGATTGGCCACCGGTCGAACCAACTCGAACTCGCGCACCTCACGCGTGACGAACACCTGCGGCGGCGGGTTCCACGCCCACGGCGCGTGATCGAGCAACGCCTCGGCCACGAACGTCGGCCGCAGCGTCCACCACACGTCGGGCCGATCGGGGTGGGCCACGTGCACGCTCAGCGCCATCGACGCCGTCAACGCCGCCGCGGCCAGCGGCGACCGCCATCGCCCGCGGAGGAACGCGACGTCGAACGCGAACACTGCGAAGGGCGCCAGCCAGATGGCGTAGCGGCTCATCGCGAAGGTGCCGCCACTGGCCGGTTGCCGGTTCTGCGCCTGGCCCACCAGCACAGCGCAGGCGAGCACGAACGGCGCCCAGACCAGCGCCCATTCGGCCGGCGAGCGCGAGCCCAGCGGGCGCGACCAGGCCCGCCGCACGCCACCTGCACATGCCAGCAGGAACAGCGCGGGCCACCACACCAGCAGCCCGACGTATGGGTCGATCAGGGGGGTGACCAGGCGGGTGACCGTGGGGATGCGGAACGAGTTGTCCTCGATCAGCATCGTCGGGTCGAACACGCCCAGGCGCAGCAGGTAGTACAGCGGGTGCATCACGACGATCACACCCGCGGCCAGCAGTGCCCAGCGCCGGCGCGCGGTGTCGAACAGCGCGCGACGGTGCTGCAGTGCCAGCCAACCGGCGTACACCGGCAGGGCCAGCGCGAACGAGAAGTTGTGCGCGACGAGCACGGCCATGCACACCAGACCGAGGTGCGGGCGGTCGCGTGCCCACAGCAGGGCCAGCAGCAGCAGGCAGAACACCAGCACCTCACCGTGCGGCTTGTCGATCCACCACAGCAGCGGCGACGCGAACAGCAACGCCGCTGCCGGCACACCCTTGCGTCGCACCACCACCCCGAACGCGAGGGCGGCCAGCGCGATGTTGAACACCGCGAAGCCGTACGTGTCGGGCACGTCCAGCAGATGGGCCACCTTCACCAGTGGCGCCACAGCGAGCGGGTAGATCCAGAAGTGAGGTTGGTCGTATCGCCCGTCGGCCAGCAGTCGCGGGTACTGCCGCACCGAGCCCTGGTACCCCTCCATGCGGTCCCACAGGCCGGCATAGTGGCGGTCGATGTCGGCGATGTCGGCCACCGACGGCGCCGGTGGCCGCAGCCTCGCGAACTGGTACGCCATCGCCGTGTACTCGCCCGAGTCGCCGATGCGGCGCTGGTCCGAGCCACCGACGAGCACCAGGCACAGCAGAACGAACAGCAACATCGTCACACCCGTGCGCCGGTCGGGCCGGGCAGAGGGGCACAACCGCCGAGGTGGCGTCTCGGGAACCTCGGCGGCTGGAAGGACTGCTGTGGCCTCGATGCCGCCCAACGTAGTCGGGCGACTGGCGCAGCTCCGAGAGCGGGCTCAGCCTTGGGTCATCGCCACCACATCGGCGATGACGTGCACGCCGGCGTTGTTAGCGGTGAAGCAGACGGTGCCATCGGTGGTCGACGGCACCCGCACGAACACGGCGTTCGAACGCGCCCCGTCGGAGGTGTAGTTCAGGTTGGACGTCGTCGGCGAGGTGCCTGCGGCGCTGACGACGAGGTTGCCGGGGCCGGAGGCGCCGGCAACCGTGACGTTCAGCCACACACCCGACAGGCCCTCGCGGGGCAGGCCGTTGCCGGCCTCGTTGCGGTACGAGTACACGTCGGTGCACACCGACGAGCCGGCTGCCAGCGGGGCACCGCTGCGGGTGTCGACGATGCGCCCACCGCCACCGTCGGCGGCGAACGTGCGGCCGGCGTTCTGCGTTCCGGTTGGCTCCATGTAGCCCTGCACGTCGACGATCACGAACTCGCTCGACGGGCCACCCGCGGTCAGCCGGATGCGGCCCATCGCATCCAGCGGCACCACGGCCAGCCGGGCCTTGGTCTGGCCGGCCGAGAAGTTGAGGTTCGAGGTGCTCGGCGGCGGGGTGCCGCCGGCGTGGGCGGCGATGTTGCCCGTGGCAGTCGGCGCCACGACCGTGATGTTGACGATCACCGAAGTGGCCGTGGCGGGCACGCCGCCGAGCCCCCGCACCTGGATGTCGCGCGAGGTGCCCGAGAGCAGCAGATCGTTCGGGCGCGAGTCGTACACCCGGGCAGCGGTGAGCGCCACGGACCGCACCCCGCCTCCGGCCCCGATGGTGCCACTGGTGTCGGAGAAGTAGCCGATCACGTCGACCAGCAGATCGATGTTCTGGGTGGAGTTCACCTTCACCGTTCGTGTGTACCGGTTCACCCGGCTGATCACCAGGTTCGACTCCACCGGGCTGCTGTTGGTGTAGTTGACGCTGGACGTGGTGGGCACGAACCCGTTGTCACCGGCGTAGACCGACACGTTGCCGGGCGCCGTGCGCTTCAGGGCCGTGACGCTCAGCACTGCTGCTCCGAGGTCGGCGTAGTTCAGCGCCCCGTTCAACGGAACCGTGATCTCTCCGCTCACGCCAGAGCCGCCGCGGGTGTCCAGCACCCGCACGGGCCCGACGGAGTGGAACAGGCCCATCGCCTGGAAGTCGCTGCCTGCGCCCGTTGCTGCGTCTTGCACGAAGTAGCCGGTGCCGTTCAGCTGGTCCTTCACCAGTGCCTGGTAGCAGGTCGACTCACTGCTCACCGGCCACTCCGGGTCGGTGGTGATGGAGGCGATACCGACCGCCTTGCCCATCACCCACGAGGGCCCGCCGCTGTCCCCGTAGATGCAGCCGGTTGCCATCGCCAGGAAGCCGTCGTAGCCGAAGCCGGTGACGGTGCTGCAGAAGGAGGTCGGCTGGCCGTGCGACACCGAAGCGGCGCCGTAGCGGCAGATCACACTGCCCTGGGCGGGAACGAAGGTGCCGGAGATGGTCACGTTCGGCCCCTCCAGCACGGCAGTGGTGGTGTTGCCGGCCGGCACCACGTGCAGCTGGCGGTCGTAGCCGGAGTCGGCGGCGCCGCCCAGCCATGGCCAGAACGAGCGCTGGAACTGGGCACCTGACAGGACCACGCCATCGTGGCTGATCCAGCCGTCGCTGCAGTGGCCTGCCGAGAGGACGGCCCGGCTGTTGGCCGGGTTGACCACGGTGAAGGCGACGGTGCAACTGCCGTCGTCCCATCCGCCGTCGAGGGCTGCCGGCGACGCCACATCGGCCTGCTGCCACCGCACGACGGGGAAGCCGGACGTGGTCACCAGCGCGTCGACCTGCTGCGCCACTGCGCTGGGGGCGAACGCCACACCTTCCACCAGCAGCTCGCCGGCCTCTTCGTCGATCATCACCTGGATCGCGTCGTCGTTGGCGCTACTGGGAGCCATCACGTCGTGCAGCGCCTGCGCGGCATCGGCGAGCGCTGCCATCGGTAGGTCGCGCTCCACCACCACCGGCCGTTCGGCCTGGCCGCGGAACGCATCGTTCACCTCTCGACGGGCGGCGGCCAGCCTCTGCGAGCCGCCGCTGACACCGATGAACACTGCCGGCTGGGTGTAGTCCAGCCAGGTGCCGGCGTACCCGGCGATGGCGGTGGTGGCCCACTGCCGCACTCCCCCGGCGATCCAGGTCAGCCGCAGTGCATGAGCGGCGTCCTCGGCGTCGAGGTCGTACTCGCGCACCAAGTAGTCGAACTCGCTCTCGTACTCCTCGGCCAGCTCTTCAGCCGACAGGCTCAGCGGGTCGGTGGACGCCAGCCCGGTTTCGTCAGGCGTTGCCCGCGCGGAGGGCAACGGTGCTGCAAGCAGTATCGCCCCCACCATCAACACAATTCGAACGAAGTTCTTCATCGGCCCGTCTCCCGTGCGACTGCGCTCGCTGATGCGAGTCGATCAACGCATTCGGGGACGGCAGAACAACCGGAGCAGAGGCTCGCCGGGCATCAGCACCGGCGGGGGCTACTTCGGAGGTCATGTCGAGGCCGAACGCATCGACCGAGTGATCGGCGCCGGTTCGAGCACCCCGAGAGTCGCCGTGGCGCCCCTCCGCCGAGATGCTTCGCTCCGTCACTGATCGCTTCACACTGTGATCGTGCTCTCACTATCCGTGGTTGTCAACTGACTCGCTCTAGGTCACAATCGTTGACAACATCCTGACGATTTCCCCGCAAAGACTGAATTGAGGTGGCGTTTCATGCCGATGACGGCAAAACCCAGCTGTCGACGCACTGGTTCGCGACGCTCACGGTGAGCGTGACGGAGCGTGAGATGTGCACCATCTCCAAAACGTACTCACCCTCCGTCGACGGTGTCACCAACGCCAGTTCCACCGACTCGCCGGGAGCCAACGTCTCCGGCCCCACCGGCGGCCAGATCAGCGGCCCGTCGGGGGCGACTGCGATCAACATCGGCTGCGACGGCAGCAGCACGACCTGGAAGACCGGCTGTCCCGACTGGTGCAACAGGTTCATCCAGTGGTAGTCCTGCGGCACGGGCGTGGTGTTCTGCAGCACTACGCGCACCGTCGAGGCAGGTGGAGCGCACACCGGAGGGCCGATGAACCCGAAGCTGCCGCTGCCGTCGTCGACCGGAGCCGTGTCGCCCGGAACCGTGTCGCCCGGAACCGTGTCGCCGGGAATCGTGCCGGCCGGAACGGCGTCGTTGGGAATCGTGTCGGCCGGAACCGTGTCGTTGGGATTCGTGTCGTTGGGAGTCGTGTCGTTGGGCACGGCGTTGGGCACGGTGTCAGCGACCGGCGGTAGTACCGCTGCGCTGCCGGCGGCCGGCGACGGAGCCCGGCCGGCGGCCAAGGTCTGCAGCGCCGGCACGTCTCCGCACCCGACGAGCGCCGACACCACCACCACCACTGCGA
>JAUSLQ010000097.1 GCA_030645675.1 Actinomycetota bacterium
TGATGATGCGCCCGCTGACCGGCTTGCCGGCCTTGCTCTGCTCGCGCCAGTAGGCGGCCGCCCACCGGCTGGGCGCGAACGTGCCCTTGAGGTGCACGTTGATGACCGCGTCCCACTCCTGCTCGGTCATGTTCACCAGCACGCGGTCGCGCAGGATGCCGGCGTTGTTGACCAGCACGTGCAGGTCGCCGAACGTCTCGATGGCGGTGTTGATCAGGCGCTGTGCGCCCTCCCACGACGACACGCTGTCGCCATTGGCGATGGCCTCGCCGCCCATGGCGACGATCTCGTCCACCACCTGCTGCGCCGGGCTGACGTCGCCGCCGGTGCCGTCGACCCCGGCCCCGAGGTCGTTGACGACCACCTTCGCGCCGTGGAACGCAAGGCTGAGGGCGTGCTCGCGGCCGATGCCACGGCCGGCGCCGGTGACGATGGCCACACGGCCTTCACAGAGTCTGGTCATTTGGGGTACCTCATCGTGTCGTGGATTGGGGAGTTCGGCAGCGAACGGCCGGCGGGGCGCGCTCGCGAAGCGTTCGCATCATAAGGTGGAGAGGGTCTGTGACTGCGAGCCGACACGGCGGGAGATGTTGATCGCGACGGCGATGGGGGCGGCGACGCTGATGGCGGCCACGGCGCGCGGCGCAGCAGCCGACGGCGCGCCCATGCGGGCGAAGGTGCGGTAGCTCCCTAGGTACCGGTCGCCGTCACACGGTGGCGGCGGCTCTTGCCCCGTAGCCTTGGACGCCGTGCCCGCCGCTGTCACCACCCCTGCCGACGTGCCCGCGGCCGTGCCCGCAGCGGAGGCCTTCGTCGACGTGCTGGTGGTGGGCGCCGGCCCGGCCGGCTGCACCGCCGCCGCGCTGCTCGCTCGCGCCGGCAGGCGAGTGGTGGTCGTGGACAAGGCGCTCTTCCCCCGCGACAAGTGCTGCGGCGACGGGCTCACCACGCTGGCCCTGCGCGAGCTCGAGCGCCTGGGCCTGCGGCCCGAGCACGTGCCGAACTGGAAGACCGTGCAGTCGGCCCGGCTGCGTTCACCCTCGGGACGCGAGGTTGACCTACCCCTGCCCGCGGACGGGATCTTCGCTGCCACCACTCCGAGGCGAGAACTGGATGCGGCACTGGTCCGCCTCGCCCGCCGCGCCGGCGCCGACGTGCAGGAAGGTCACGGCCTGACCGCGCTGCGCCAGCTGGACGACCGGCTGGAAGCCGACATCGAGGGCCTGGGCACGATGACGGCCCGTTACGTGGTCGCCGCCGACGGCATGTGGTCGCCAACCCGCAAGCTGCTGGGTCTCGCCGAGCCCGGTTACCTGGGCGAGTGGCATGCGTTCCGGCAGTACGCCGGCAACGTCACCGGCCCGGCTGCCGAGCGGTTGTACGTGTGGTTCGAGCCCGACTTCCTGCCCGGGTACGCCTGGAGCTTCCCCCTTCCCGACGGGAGGGTGAACCTCGGGTTCGGCGTGCTGCGCGATGGCACGAGGACTGGGAAGGCGATGAACGCCGACTGGGCAGGGCTGCTCGACCGGCCGCACATCCGGGCCGCGCTCGGGCCCGACGTGCAGATGGAGGACCGCCACACGGCCTGGCCGATCCCTGCAGCGATCGACCGCGCCGTGCTCACCTCCGGCCGCGTGCTGTTCGTCGGCGATGCCGCGCGGGCCACCGACGTGATGACGGGCGAGGGCATCGGCCAGGCCGTGCTCACCGGCCGGCTGGCGGCCGAGGCGGTGCTCGCCGGCGGCGCCTTGGAACCCGCAGCGGTGTGTGCCGGCTACGAACGCGCGGTGCGTGCACACCTGCTGGCCGACCATCGCATGTCGAAGGTGCTCAATGGCTGGCTCGCCCACCCGCTGGTGGCGCGCGGAGCGATCCGCGTGGTCGGCCTCACCCGCTGGACCCGCCGCAACTTCGCCCGCTGGATGTTCGAGGACGAACACCGCGCCGTGCTGCTCACCCCCCGCCGCTGGCACCGCCGCTTCCTGCGCCAACCCGGCCCCTACCGCTGACCGCAGCCCCGGCCCGGCCCGGAGTGCCACACCCACGCACAGGATCGGAGTGCCACACCACCATCCACCTCGCGCTTGCGGATCTGGTAGAGCTCGGCAAGCTCGTCGCGAGGGGCGGCGGGGCGGGGGTAGGTTCGAGGGCATGGCCGCATCCACCATCAACGAACACATCACCACCGTGTGGGCCGACGACATCGTGCCTACCCTGCACGACTACATCCGCATCCCCTGCGTGTCGGTGGCGTTCGACCCCGAGTGGAAGGCCCACGGCCACCTCGACCGCGCGGTCGAGCTGATCCGGTCGTGGTGCGCCAAGCGCACCGTCGCCGGCCTGACCGTCGAGGTGATCGAGCTGCCCGGCCGCACCCCACTGTTGGTCTGCGAGGTGCCGGCGTTCCGGCCCGATCTGGCCACCTGCGCCGCCGACGACACGGTGCTGCTCTACGGGCACCTCGACAAGCAGCCGGAGATGACCGGCTGGCGCGACGGCCTCGGCCCGTGGAAGCCGGTGATGGAGGGCGATCGGCTCTACGGCCGCGGCGGCGCCGACGACGGCTATGCCGCGTTCGCCTCCCTGCTCGCGATCGAAGCTGCCCAGCTGGCGGGTCTGCCGCACTCGCGCCTGATCGTGCTGATCGAGGCCAGCGAGGAGAGCGGCAGCATCGACCTGCCGGGGTACCTCACCGCGCTGCGCGACCGCCTCGGCTCGCCCACCCTCGTGCTGTGCCTGGACTCCGGCTGCCTCGACAACGAACGCATGTGGGTCACCACCTCGCTGCGCGGCATGGTGGGCGGCAACCTGCGCGTCGACATCCTCGAGGAAGGCGTGCACAGCGGCGAGGCGAGCGGCGTTGTGCCCTCCTCGTTCCGCATCGCCCGCATGCTGCTGAACCGCCTGGAAGACACCGACACCGGCGAGCTGCTGCTGCCCGAACTGCACGCGCCAGTGCCGCCCGATCGCCGCGGGCAGGCTGCCGACACCGCTGGCGAGTTCCCCATCGGCGGCCACTTCCCGTTCGTGCCCGGCGCCAGGCCGATGGTCGACGACCCCACCGATCAGTTGCTGGCCCGCACGTGGAAGCCTGCGCTCAGCATCACCGGGGTCGACGGCATCCCGCCGGTGGAGATCGCCGGCAACGTGCTGCGCCCGCACACCACGCTGCACCTCAGCGTGCGGTTGCCACCGACCTGCGACGCCGATGCGGCGCTCGCCACCATCGAGGCCTGCCTCACCGCCGATCCGCCGTACGGCGCGCGCGTGCAGTTCCTCGACGGCCACGCCGGCCCCGGGTGGAACGCCCCCACGTTCGCGCCCTGGCTGCAGCAGGCGCTGGACAGCGCCAGCACCACCGCCTTCGGCCGCCCGACGATGGCATTCGGCGAAGGCGGCTCGATCCCGTTCATGGGCCTGCTGGGCGAGATGTTCCCGGCCGCGCAGTTCGTCATCACCGGCACGCTCGGCCCGGGCAGCAACGCCCACGGCCCCAACGAGTTCCTGCACGTGCCCACCGCGCGCAAGCTCACCGAGTGCCTGGCCCACGTGCTGCACGCCCACGCCACTCGCTGATGCTGAAGTTGCTGCGGTCCAACGCCGATCTGCGTGCGTTGTTCGCCGCGCAGGTGGTGTCGTTCATGGGCGACTGGTTCACGTTCGTCGCGCTCGCCGGCATGATCAAGGACGCGACGGGCAGCGCCTTCCTCGTGTCGATCGCGTACGTGTCGTTCTCCCTGCCGTCGTTCCTGGCGTCACCCGTCGCCGGGCCGGTGGTTGATCGCTTCGATCGCCGTCGGCTGTTGCTGCTGATGTCGGCACTGCAGGCGGTCGCTGCGCTGGGCCTGCTGACGGCCACCCCGGACCGCATCTGGCCGTTGTTCGCGTTCCAGTGCACGATCAGCGCACTGGCGGCGTTCGTGAAGCCGGCCATCGACGCTGGTGTGCCGAACCTGGCACGCACGCCCGAGGAGTTCCAGAAGGCCAACGCTCTGTTCGGCAGCACGTGGGGGGTGATGCTGGCGCTCGGCGCCGCACTGGGCGGCGTGTTCAGCCAGGCGTTCGGCCGCGAGGCCGCGTTCGTCGCCGACGCCGTGTCGTTCGCCGTGGCCCTCGGCCTGTTCGCGCTCATCCGCCGCCCGATGCAGGAGCCGCAGCACGCGCACCGCGCCACCATCAACGTCGTCGCCGACATGAAGGAGGCCGCAACCTACGCGCGCAAGGACCATGTGGTGCTCGCGCTGATCGCCAGCAAGGCGACGTTCGCGATCGGGGCCGGCACCGTCAGCCAGCTGCCGGTGCTGGCCAGCAACGTGTTCCACTGGAAGGACGGCGGCACCGGCCTGCTGCTGGGCGCCCGCGGGCTGGGCGCGGGCCTGGGTCCCATCGTCGCGGCACGCTTCGCCAAGGGCCAGTTGTCGAAGGTGCTCCGCGTGTGCGGTGTCGCCGGCATGGGATTCAGCATCTTCTACATGGCGGCCGCGTGGTCGCCGGTGATCTACCTGGCGGCCCTGGGCATCACCATCGCCCACCTCGGCGGTGGATCACAGTGGACGCTCAGCACGTACGGCCTGTCCCTGCGAACACCCGACTCCATCCGCGGCCGTGTGATGGCCGGCGACTACGCGATCGTCACGCTCGTGATGAGCATCAGCGCCGTGCTGGCCGGCACGAGCAGCAGCCACCTCGGCGTGCGCTGGACGATCACCCTGTTCGCGCTGGCGGCCGGCCTGGCCAGCATCGCCTACAACGTGCTGACCCGCCCGATCATCCGCCGTCTCAGCACGGCCGAGCGATCGCCTGCTGAGGTGAGGTGAGGTGAGCTGAGCGTCAGCCGCACCACACCTCGGAGCGGGTTTCCGCATCGTCCTGCTGGACGGCCGGCTCCACCGCAGCCACCGACGGGCTGGGCAGCCAGTCGGCATCGCTGGGCGGCGGGATGTCGGCGTGCCCGAGGTGGTCGTGCGCGGCGACGAATCGCGACGTGAGCGGTGACGGATGGACGCGAGTCATGGCTGACCTCCTTGCTGCAGTGCGGTGTTCGGTGAGGATGACCCGCCGGCCATCCGGCACAGAGGTCCTCAACGGGATGCTGACCCGCTGACCTACGCCCGCGCAAGGGCACAATGGCCTACTCCAGGTGAACAGTCGGTAACGCGTCGTGATGTGGAGCCGGGCTCAGCCGGGCCGGCGCATGCGTTCACGCGGCAGGGCGATGGGCAGCTCGACGCGGATTCGATCGTCGACCTCGTCGGGGATGTGCGCCGGGTAGTGGGTGGCCAGCACGTCGTGCACCTTCGCGATCGCCCGATCGATGATCTTCGGGCGGCCGACCTCGTTCCACTCCTTCGGGCTGAGGCGGTCGCCGATGGCCGGGTAGATGTACTCGGTCTGCATCATGGCGAGCGTCTGCTTGCTGCCCAGGTAGTGCCCCGGCCCGCCGATCACGGCGCCCCGGATGACGTCGACCGACAGCGTGTCGTCGCTGACCTCGATGCCCTTGATCGTGCGCTGCGTCGCTCCGATGATGTCGTTGTCCAGCACCACGCCTTCCAGCGAGAAGCCCAGCAGGCTGCCGTGCATGCCAGCCGCCTCGTAGATCAGGTTGGCACCTGCATTGCCGACCAGAGCGTGGTTGTAGCCCTTCTCGGCGCCGGCCTGCGCGTCGGGCATCTTCGCGTCGCTGATGCCGCTGCTGGTGCCGCCGGTGAGGTCGTAGAAGTGGGCCATCTGCGCACAGGCGGCGGACAGCAGCGCCTGCTCGGGACTGCCACCCGACATCGCGCCGCTGCGCAGGTCGCTGACGAACGGCCACAGGCCGAAGATGGCCGGGTGGCCGGGCTTGATCGCGTTGACGTACGCCAGGCCGGCCAGCACCTCCGCCACCTCCTGCACCAGCGCGCCGGCCAGCGCCGCCGGAGCGGTGGCACCGGCTTGGCCAGCGGACAGCAGCAGCACCGGCATGCCGCCGTGCACGGCGACCTCCAGGCAGCCGCACGCGTCGGCGGCGAACTTCAACGGCGGCACGACGAAGCAGTTCGACTGGCTGACGAACGGCCGAGCGCGCCACTCGGCCTCCCCACCGGCGATGTGGTGCAGCATCTGCAATGACTTCTTCAGATGGTCGGGGTGCACCCACGACGTGCCGACGTGCTTGGTGGTGCCGGCGACGCTGAGGTAGCAGGTGTTGACGTCCATCTCCATCGGGTCGGGCAGGTCGCGGGGCACCACCGTGCGTTGGTAGAAGTGGATGTGCTCCATCGTGTCGACCAGGCGGGCGATGTCGTACGCATCCTGCGACACGCTCTCCCGGTACTCGCCGGTGATCGGGTCGACGATGTACACCGCCGCGCCGGCGGTGCCGAAGTACACCTTCTTGCCCCACGGCTCCATGTCGTGCTGCGGGTCTTGCGCGTACAGCGGGAAGTTGCGGGCGGCCATCGCCAGCGTGTCGTCGATCAGCGAACGTGGGAACAGCAGCCGGCCCTCGGGGCTGAGCGTGCAGCCCTTGGGCAGCAGGTAGTCGAGGCACGACGGGATGGCGTCGGCGAGGCCGATGTTCGCGAGCACGTCGAGCGCGGCCTCGTGCACCTTGCGCACCTCGGCCTCGCTGAGCGGTTGGTAGCGCCCGGCCGCCATGCCCGGGTTCACCGGGCGGACGTCGCGGGCCAGCGGCGCCGCCCGCAGTGCCTGGCGGGCCGCACGCCCGCCCCGCCGTCCCGACTGCTGGGTGGCCACCTGTTGTTGAACATCGCTCATGTGCTGGTCTCCGTAGCTGGGCTTCTGCGACCAAGTCTGACGAGGTGAACGGGTATCGACAAGCGATTCCCACTCATGGATGGGTGAACCCCCTTCATGTATGGTGCACACCGTGCCGAACCTGCCACCGCTCGCCTCGCTGCG
This sequence comes from Actinomycetota bacterium, assembly GCA_030645675.1. Lineage (GTDB taxonomy): Bacteria > Actinomycetota > Acidimicrobiia > Acidimicrobiales > Ilumatobacteraceae > UBA668. The sequence goes on from JAUSLQ010000097.1 coordinate 6,904, forward strand.
TGCCTTCGAATGCGCGGCTCGCCACCTCAGCTTCCGCGCCGCGGCCGACGAGCTGGCGGTCACCCAGTCGGCCATCAGCCACCAGGTGGCCGAGCTGGAGCGTCGGCTGGGCGTGAAGCTGTTCCACCGCCACAGCCGCAGGGTCGAGCTCACCGCCGCCGGCGCGCAGTACCAGCCGTACCTGCGTGAGGCGTTCGACCGCATCGCGCAGGGCACCGCCCTGGTGCGCGCCGCCGCGCCCGGGCGCGAGCTCGACGTGCAGGTGTACGTCACCGTCGCCGTGCGCTGGCTGATCCCTCGCCTGCACTCGTTCACCACCGCCCATCCCGACATCCGCGTGCGGTTCAACACCAGCCACCTCGACTGGGAGTTCGACGAGGCCGCCGGCGACGTGGCCATCGTGTGCACCGACCAGCCCCACCGGCCGGGCCTGCACGCCACCCACCTGTTCGACGCCCACCTCACCCCGGTGTGCAGCCCCTCACTGGTGCACGGTGGCATCGGCCTGCGGCAGCCGGCCGATCTGGTGAACCACTCGCTGCTGCAGCTGTTCACCGCGGCCGACGAGTGGTCGGTGTGGCTGCAGGCCGCGGGCGTGCCGGTGGGCATCGGGCGCAGCGCGCTGCGGTTCGACAGCTACCTGCTGGCGCTGGAGGCCGCAAGCGACGGCCAGGGCGTGGCGATCGTGCCCCGCTTCCTCGCTGCCGGCGACCTGCGCGGCGGCCGGCTGGTGGCGCCGTTCGCGCTGCAGGTGCCCCAGCCGCGCCACTGGTACCTGGTGTGCCGCGCCGACCGCCGTGGCGAGCCGGGCATCAGCGCCTTTCGCGAGTGGCTGCGCGCCGAGGTGGCCGACGACGCCGACATCACCGGCGGCTGAACGGGCCGTCGCCCGTCGACCGGGCGCGCCTCAGCGGTCGTCGCGGGCGACGGCCTGGGCGAGGAAACCCGCGAGGGCATCGCGGTCGATGTCGGTGACCGACTTCAGCTTCACGTACTTGGACACGTTGCCCACGCCGCCCAGCAGCCCACGCGGGTCGTCGAACGACGCTCCCTCGGAGAACGACAACGTGATGTCCTTCTTCGTCGGGCTGATCACGGCGATGATGCGCCGTCGGCGGAACGCGGGGATGCCGTAGGCGATCGCCTCCTGCGCCTCGGGCACGCACTCGCGTACGAGCGCACGGATTGCCGCCACCACCGGATGGAACTGGGGCAGCACCTTGGCGACCACGAACGCGTCGACCGTCGCCGGCTTGGTGGCGGCAGCCGGCGTGATGGCTGCAGCCGGCGTGATGGCTACAGCCGGCGTGATGGCTGCAGCCGGCGTGATGGCGGCAGCCGGCTTCGCTGCCGCACCTGCGACCACCACACCGCCCTTCGCGACCGCCGGTGGCTTCTTCGCTCCGGAGTTCTTGTTCTGGTCGGCGGCGCGCGCCGCTGCACCCTTGGGCCGTGCGGTGCGGGCGGCCGTTCCCTTCGGCGGCGTCGCCGGCCCGGCCGACGAGTAGCGATCGTCGAACAGCACCGCTTGCGCCATGAAGCCGCGCACCACGTCGAGATCGAGATCGGCGACCGTGCGCAGGCGCAGGCCGCGTGCATGCTTGCCGGCGCCCTTCAGCAGGTGGTGGGGGTCGTAGAACTCCACCCCGTGGCAGAACGAGAACGTGATGTGCGTCTTCGCCGCGATGAGCCAGGCGACCATCGAGTGACGCCCGTACGTGGGCATGCCGTAGCTGAACGACTCGCTCACCGTCGGTGCGTACTCGGCCATCAGTGCCCGCACTGCCGCCACCACCGGCTGCAGCGCCGGTGCGACTTCTGTCCTCACGTACTCATCAACGCTCGCCGTCACGCCCGCGACGATAGCCCCTCGCTGCGCCGGCGGTCGGCGCGTGAACACGCCCGGGCGACACGTGAACTCACGGAAGCCGACGTACGGTTCGGTGCATTCACGGTTCGGCCCCGAACGATCCGGGAACACTGAACGACCCGGGGCCGGGCCTCAGTAGTGGGGCGGGGTGATGACCCATAGCACCTTCACCTCTCCGGCACCGTGGTTGGCGCAGCGATGGCGCTCGCTGCTGCTGAACGCGAAGCTGTCGCCGACCTCCAGCTGGAAGTGGCGATCGCCCACCCACAGCTGCAGCACGCCGGCGATCACCAGCCCGGCCTCGGCACCATCGTGCGCGTAGAACTCGCTGTCGGCACCGGGGTGGATGGTGCTGATCAGCAGCTCCAGCGGCCCGGCCAGATTGGGCGACAGCAGTTCCTCGCTGATGCCCAACCCGGTGAACGTCAGGTTGCGCCGGTTGCCTGCCCGCACCACCACGTCGCGCTCCTCGGCGGGGCCCTGCCGGCCGCTGTGGAAGAACCAGTTCATGTGCACGCCGAGCGCGTCGGCGATGTGCTTCAGGACCCCGATGGGCAGCCGCGACACGTTGCGCTCGATCTGGCTGAGGTAGCTGACCGAGATGCCCGCGGCTCCCGCCACGTCGGCCAGCGTGCGGCCGTGCGCCTTGCGCAGCTCGCGGATGCGGCCGCCGATCTGCTCGTCGGCGTCGTAGCCGCCGCCGCTGGCCGAGGTGGCCTGGTCGGCCGAACTGAGTGCACGAACGGCCATGGCTACGCCTTCACCCGTGCCGAGCGGGGGTCGTACCACGGCTGCAGCGAGGCGCGGGCCGGCACGCGCTCGCCGGCCACCTCCACCTCGTACCGACCAGCGTGCACGAACTGAGGATCGCACACACCACCTGCCGGCGCCGACACGTAGCCCATGCCCAGCGAGGCATCCAGCGTGTGCCCGTACATGCCCGAGGTGATGCTGCCGACGATGACACCGTCGCGCCAGATCGGTTCGTTGTGGTAGAGCAGCTGCTCGCCGTCGGCCAGCGCGAACTGCACCAGCCGGCGCGGCACCCCTGCAGCCTTCTGGGCCAGCAGCGCCTCGCGCCCGATGAAGCCGCCAGGCTTGTGCCACGCGATGGCGAACCCGAGGCCGGCCTCCAGCGGGGTGTCGTCGGGCGAGACGTCGTGCCCCCAGTGGCGATAGCCCTTCTCCATCCGCAGTGAGTTGAGCGCGTGGTACCCGCAGTGGCGCAGCCCGAACGGCTCGCCTGCCGCCACCAGCACGTCGAACACGCCGGTGGCGAACTCGGTGGGGATGTACAGCTCCCATCCCAGCTCGCCCACGTAGGTGATTCGGCTGGCCCGCACGATGGCGTAGCCGAGATCGATCAGGCGCGAGGTGCCGAACGGGAACGCCTCGTTCGACAGGTCGGCAGGCGTCAGTGACTGCAGCAGCGGGCGCGACCGCGGCCCCATCAGGCTGAGCGTGGCGTACCCCGACGTGACGTCGGTGAGCACCGCCCGGGCGTCGGGTGGGATGGCGGCCTTCAGGTAGCTGAAGTCGCGCACCTGGGTGGCGGCAGCGGTGACGACGAGGTAGCGATCGACGGCTTCGCGAGTGATGGTGAGGTCGGCTTCGATGCCGCCGCGATCGTTGAGCCACTGGGTGTAGACGATGCGCCCCACCGGCACGGCCACGTCGTTGGCGCACACGCGGTTCAGCACTGCCTCGGCGTCGGGGCCCTCCAGGACGAACTTGCCGAACGACGACTGGTCGAAGAGGCCGACGGCCTCGCGCACGGCGGCGTGCTCGGCAGCCGAGTACGGGAACCAGTTCTGCTTGCCGTAGGTGTACTGGTACACGGGTTCGACCCCCGCCGGGGCGAACCAGTTGGAGCGCTCCCAGCCGGCCACCTCACCGAAGCAGGCGCCGCGGTCAGCGAGGCGGTCGTGCAGCGCCGAACGGCGCACGCCACGCGCGGTCGTCGGCTGGAAGAACGGCCAGTGCATCGCGTACAGCAGGCCCAGCGACTCCACCGTGCGGTCGTGCAGGTAGTTCGGGTTGCGCTGGAACGGCATCACCCGGCGCACGTCCACGTCCCACAGGTCCATCGGTGGGTGACCGTCGATGATCCAGTCGGCCAGCACCTTGCCGGCCCCACCCGACGACTGGATGCCGATGGAGTTGAACCCGCAGGCCATGAACAGGCCGGGCACGTCGGGCGACTCGCCCAGCAGGTAGCGGTCGTCGGGGGTAAACGCCTCGGGCCCGTTGAAGAACAGGCGGATGCCGGTGTTCGCCAGCAGAGGCATCCGATGGGTGGCGGCGGCCACCAGCGGGGCGATGTGCTCGAAGTCTTCCGGCAGCGAGTCGAAGCAGAACGACTCGGGGATGCCCGACACGCCTTCGCGGGGCGACATGCCCCATGGCTTGGCGACCGGCTCGAACCAGCCGACCATCAGCTTTCCGGCTTCCTCCTTGAAGTAGCCGCAGCCGTCGGGGTCGCGCAGCACGGGCATGTCGGGCGATATTCCCTGCACCCCTTCGGTGACGATGTAGAAGTGCTCGGCGGCGTGCAGCGGCACGACGGCGCCCACCTGGTCGCCCAGTTCGCGCCCCCACATGCCGGCGGCGTTGACCACCGCCTCGGCACGGATCTGGCCCACCCGGCCGTCACCTGGGCCGTCGAGCTCGTACTCCACGCCCACGGCGCGCCCGCCTTCGGTGAGGATGCGCCGCACCCTCACGCCCTCCTGGATGCGCACCCCGCGCGCACGGGCGCCCTTGGCCAGCGCCTGGGTGGTGTCGATCGGGTTGGTGATGCCGTCGTTCGGCAGGTGGACACCGCCCACCAGGTCGTCGACGCGGGCCAACGGCACGAGCTCGGCGATCCGGTCGCGATCGATGATGTCGACCTGCAGGCCGAACACGCGCGCCATCGAGGCGCCCCGCTTCAGCTCTTCGAAGCGCTCGGCCGACGGCGCGACGCTGACAGAACCGCGGGCCCGGAAGCCGGTGGCCTGGCCCGTCTCCGCTTCCAAGGTGGCGAACAGCTCGGTGGTGTACTGCGCCAGCCGGGTGAGGTTGTGGGTCGCCCGCAGCTGCCCCACCAACCCCGCCGCGTGCCAGGTGGTGCCGCACGTCAGCTGCTTGCGCTCCAGCAACACCACATCGGTCACACCGCGCAACGCCAGGTGATACGCAACGCTGCACCCGACGATGCCGCCGCCGACGATGACGACGCGCGCGCTGGTGGGGAGGTCGCGACTGGCGGATTCGATGATCACTGGGCGCCCTTCGGTGGCCGGCAGACTGTGAAATTCCCGCCATTCTTTCATACCCTGCGCACACCCCCGGTTCGTTAGGTGCCCTTGACAAGATCGGTGAACATCGCTACGCTGCGCCGTTAATCCAGGCCGGTGCAACACTGCTGACGGCCCCTCTCGGAAAGGCCCCCATGCGTACGTCACGCACACGCCTGCTCACCGTTGCCGGGGCGCTGGCCCTCCTCGCCGTCGCCTGCGGCGACGACGATGCCTCCACTGGCACCAGCGCCCCCGGTACCGGCGGCACGAACGCTCCGGCCACCGGCACGATCACCGTCTACAGCGGCCGCAGCGAAGATCTGGTCATGCCGTTGTTGGAGCAGTTCACCGCCGACACCGGCATCGAGGTGGAGTTCCGCGGCGGTGACAGCGGCGAGATGGCAGCCCAGTTGCTGACCGAAGGCGGCGCCTCCCCCGCCGACGTGTTCTTCTCGCAAGACGCCGGCGCCCTCGGCGCGCTGGAGAAGGCGGGCATGCTCAGCACCCTGCCGGCCGACCTGGTCTCGGTCGTTCCCCAGGCCTACCGCTCGGCCACCGGCGCCTGGGTGGGCACCAGCGGCCGCGCCCGCGTGCTGCTGATCAACCCCGATCTGGTCGCCGATGCGCCCACCACCATCGACGAACTGCTCGACCCGCAGTGGAACGGTCGAATCGGCTTCGCCCCCTCCAACGCCTCCTGGCAGTCGTTCGTCACCGGCCTGCGCGTGCTGCGCGGCGACGACGGCGCCCGCGAGTGGTTGCAGGGCTTCGCTGCCAACAACCCGGTGGCGTTCGAGGGCAACGGCGCGGTGCGCGATGCGGTCAACGACGGGCAGGTGGCGATCGGCCTGGTGAACCACTACTACGTGTACGAGAAGATCGCCGCCGAGGGTGCTGAGGCCGTGGTGGCCGAGAACCAGTACCTCGCCGCCGGCGACCCGGGTGGCCTGGTGAACGTGGCCGGCATCGGCATCCTCAAGAGCAGCGACAACTCGGCTGCGGCGCAGGCCCTCGTCGAGTACCTGTTGTCGGCGAAGGGCCAGGCCTACTTCGCCGAGGAGACCTTCGAGTACCCCCTCATCGAAGGCGTCGCTCTTGCCGACGGCCTGCCGACCCTGGAGGAACTGGCTCCCCCGGCGATCGACCTGTCCGACCTCGACACGCTGGCCGAAACGCAGGAGCTGCTCGAAGATGTTGGTTTACTGACGCGATGACTCGCAACCGGCCGCCGCTGGCACTCGTCGTGCCGGCGGCGGCGGCGGCGCTCGTTGCCGTCACACCGATCTGGTATCTCGTGGACCGGTCGCTGGAGCGCGGGTGGGGCCAGGTGCGCGAGGAGCTGTGGCGCCGGCGCACGTTCGACCTCGTGGCCCGCAGCCTGGGCCTGACCGCGGCTGTCACCATCGCCAGCGTGCTGCTGGGCGTGACGGCGGCCTGGCTGGTGGTGCGGAGCGACCTCCCGGGCCGCAGGGCGCTGCGGGTGGCCTTCACCCTCCCCCTGGCCATTCCGTCGTACCTCGCCGCGTTCGCCTGGATCTCCTGGCGGCCCGGCCTCGCCGGCTTCAGCGGCGCCGCCCTGGTGCTGACGCTCGTGTCGTACCCGTACGTGATGCTGCCGGCGATGGCCGCGCTGTCGCGGCTCGATCCGGCGCAGGACGACGTGGCCCGATCGCTGGGGCGCTCGCGGCTGTCGGTGGCATTGCGCCTCACCCTGCCGCAGATCCGTACCTCTGTCGCCGCCGGGGCGCTGCTCGTCGCGCTGTACGTGCTCAGCGACTTCGGCGCGGTCGCTGCCATGCGGTACGAAGCGTTCACCTGGGTGATCTACGGCGCATACCGCGCCGGCTTCAACCCGTCGCGGGCAGCCATCCTCGCCACCGTGCTGGTGCTGCTGGCGCTGGTGTTGGTGGTGGCGGAGTCGCGGGCCCGTGGCAGGGCCAGCGCTCGCGTGGGCAGCGGTACGCCCCGCGCCAGCACGCCGGTGCCGCTCGGCCGGGCCACGCCGCTCGCATTTGCGTTCTCCGCCGCGGTGCTGGTGCCTGCGTTGGGGTTTCCCCTCTGGCGGATCAGCGAGTGGGTGCGCACCTACGCGTCCACCGACGTCGATCTCGGCGACGTGTTCTCGGCATTGCGCCAGACGCTGATGCTCGCGGCGTTGGCCGCGATCGCCACCGTGGCGCTGGCGTTTCCCGCCGGCGTGCTCGCCGCCCGGTCGCACAGCCGGCTGGCTCGCTCGCTGGAGCGGGCCACGTACGTCGCCCACGGGCTGCCGGGCATCGTGGTGGCCATCTCGCTGGTCTACGTCGGCGTGCGCCTGCTGCGGCCGATCTACCTCGAGACACCATTGCTCGTGCTCGGCTACGTGGTGCTGTTCCTCCCACTGGCGGTGGGCGCGGTGCGCTCGTCGGTCGAGCAGTCGCCGGTGCGGCTGGAGGAGGTGGCCCGCTCGATGGGCAACTCGCAGCACGCGGTGCTGCGCAAGGTCACCGCCCCGCTGGCGGCACCGGGCATCGGCGCCGGCGCGGCGCTGGTGCTGCTGACCACGATGAAGGAGCTCCCCGTGACGCTGGTGCTGCACCCCACCGGCACCGAGACGCTGGCCACCCGCCTGTGGCGCTACACGTCGGTGTCGGACTACGCCAACGCCGGCCCGTATGCTCTCGCCCTCGTGGCCTTCGCAGCCGTTCCCACCGCCCTGCTGGGTGCCTCGTTCAACGGGCGCCGGCATGGGGCAGGCGTGCAATGACCGCTGAACCGATGCTCCGAGTCGCGGGGGCGCACAAGGCGTTCGGCCGGCACCAGGTGCTGCTGGGGGTCGACCTGCAGGTTCCGGCGGGCACCATCGCCGCCGTGCTGGGGCCGTCGGGCTGTGGCAAGACCACCCTGTTGCGGTTGATCGCCGGCTTCGAGGAGCTCGATCAGGGCAGCATCTCCATCGCCGGCATCGAGGTGGCGACCGGCGGGCGGCGATCGGTGCCTGCCGAGCGCCGCCGGGTTGGTGTGGTGCCCCAGGAGGGAGCGCTCTTCCCACACCTCGACCTCGCCGGCAACGTGGGTTTCGGGCTCGCGCGTGGCCGCAACGACGCGGCTCGCATCGAGGAGATGCTGGAGATG
>JAUSLQ010000099.1 GCA_030645675.1 Actinomycetota bacterium
GGCGGGTACGGCGCGACGATCTGAGCGCACAGCTTCGACGGCGTCGACACCACGCCCTGGCCGTTCGGTCCGGCCAGCAGGATGCCGAGCTCCGCGCACAGGGCCACCAGCTCGTCCTGGGCCCTCACGCCGTCGGGCCCGGCCTCGCCGTAGCCGGCGCTGGTGAGGAAGGCCGCCTTCACGCCCTTTGCCGCGCATGCGCGCAGCAGGCCGGCGTTGGCGCCGGCGGGCGTGCAGACGAACACGAGATCCACGCTGCCCTCGGGCAGCTGGGCCACGTCGGCCATGGTGCGAATGCCCAGCACCTCCTCACCCTGCAGGTTGGTGCCATAGACCGCGCCCGCATAGCCGGCGGCCAACAGGTTGTGCAGGCTGACGAAACCGAACTTGCCCGGGTGCGACGACGCGCCGGCCACCAGCACACCACGAGGCTCGAACAGGGCCCGGAACTGTTCGTCGGTGGGCCGCGGTCGAGCGACGGCCGTGGTGGCCTCGCCGCCTCCGATCTCCACCAGCGCATCCACCGCGACCGGCGCACCGTCGGCCCGCACGATCAGCGGGTTCACGTCGACACTCGCCACGTCGGGGCGGGCGGCGGCCAGTGCAGACAGACCCAGCAACACCTGCGCCAGCGCAGCACGATCTACCGCAGCCTCGCCCCGGAACTCGCCCAGCAGCTTCTGCGTGGCCAGCCCTTCGATCATCTCCTGCGCGTCGACAGCGCTCAGCGGCACCGGGCGGAACACGACATCGGCGACGGCTTCGGCCAGCACGCCGCCGACGCCCAACATCACGTTGGCGCCGAACTGCGGGTCGCGTACGACGCCGGCGATCAGCTCGCGGTTGCCACTGATCATCGGTGCCACCAGCAGCGACACCGGTCCGTCGGCCGGCGTGGCCTTGCCCAGCAGCTCGGCGGCGGCCAGCTGCACGGCTGCCGCATCGGCCAGCCGCAGCTTCACCAAGCCTCGCTCGGTCTTGTGCGCGATGGCGTCGCCGCACAGCTTGACCACAACGGGGAACCCGAGGTCGCTGCCGGCCTCGCCCGCTGCGGCGGGGGTGGCCACCTCGCGCTCGGGCGCCATCGGCACACCGAACTCGGCCAGCAAGGCTTTGGACGCGGCTTCGGAGAGGGTGTGCCCATTCGTGCTCATCGAGGCCACGGTAGCCAATTGGGGCGGCGACGGCCCGGCTCCCTCACTCGACGCCGCTGGCGCCGCAGTGGTCGGCGCGCCGTCAGGGCTTCAGTGCGGAGATGAAGAAGGCGGTGATGTGCTCGCGCCGGCGCATCATCTGTTCGGTCGACAGCGCGTCGGCGTCGAGCAGCCCGCCGAGGAACGGCGCGTCGCTGAAGTAGCTGAGCAGCGCGCCGTAGCCAGTGAGCAACAGGTGCTCCGGGTCGTGGCGGCGGAACACGCCGGCCTCCATCTCGCGTTCGAAGAACGCAACCGCGCGGTCGAACATCGGCCGCAGTACGGCAGCCATGTCGATGCCCAGGTGGGTGCCGCTGTCCAGCGCCTCACGACGCATCAGCCGCACATAGTCGGGGTTGTCGGCGAACAGGTCGAACCCTGCGCCGATGACCAGCTCCATCTTGCGCTCACCGGTGGCCGGGTCGCCCACCGCGGAGGCCAGGCGCTCCATCCAGTCGCTGAGCAGCTGCTCGAACACCTCGCCGTACAGAGCCTCCTTCGACGGGAAGTGGTGCAGCAGGCTGGGGCGGCGGATTCCCACGCCGGCGGCGATGTCGTTCAACGAGGTGCCGTCGTAGCCGTTCTCCGCGAAGCACTTGCGCGCTTCCAGCAGGATCAGCTCACGCGTGGAGAGTTGCTCACCCGCGTGGTCGGCCATCGGGTCAGCTTATGAGATCGTTGGGTCATGACATCGCTTGTAGCGTCGCGGGTGCTCACGCCCGCGGGTTGGACGGGCCCGGCACGGGTGCAGATCGAGGACGGCGTCATCGCCGCGGTGCAGCCGTACGAACCCCACTCCACCGCACCCGATGCCTGCGACGGCCTGCTGGTGCCCGGTTTCGTCGATCTGCAGGTGAACGGCATCGACGACACAGATGTGGCCTCCGCCGCCGGCGACGACTGGGAGCGGCTGGACCAGCTGCTGCTCGCTCAGGGCGTCACCACCTGGTGCCCGACCCTGGTCACGATGCCGCTTGCCGCCTATGCCCGGCCGCTGGCCCGCATCGCCGAGGCGATGGCTCGGCCGGTCGATGGGCGGCCCACGATCGCCGGTGCCCATCTGGAGGGTCCGTTCCTCGGCGCCGCGCCCGGCGCCCACCCGCGTGAACTGATCACTCCCATCGATCTGGAGTGGTTGCGGGCGCTGCCCGCCCACGTCGCGCTGGTGACGTTGGGTGCCGAGCAGCCCGCCGCCGAGGCCGCCACCGCGCTGCTGGCCGCTGCCGGCCGGCTGGTGTCCATCGGGCACACCATGGCCGGCGAGCATCAGTTCGATGCCGTAGTGGCCGCCGGCGCGCGGCTGACCACCCACCTGTTCAACGGGATGAGCGGGCTGCACCACCGCTCGCCCGGCGTGGCTGCGTTCGCGCTCACCAACCCGGTCGTGTGTGCGTCGCTGATCGCCGACGGGGTGCACGTGCACCCGCGGATGCTGAAGCTTGCGTTCGCCGCGCTGGGCGGCGAGCGGGCGGTGTTGGTGACCGATGCAGTCGCCTGGCGGCGGGGCACGGTCGGTGGCATCGGCTTGCAGTTCCGCGACGGGGCGCCTCGGCTGGCCGACGGCACGCTGGCAGGCAGCGCGGTCTCGATGGACGCGGCCATCCGCCTGTGCGTGGCGTCCGGCGTGCCGCTGGCCGACGCGTTGGTCGCTGCCAGCACGAACCCGGCTCGGTTGTTGGGCCTCAGGGATCGGGGCACGGTCCAGGTGGGCATGCGTGCCGACCTGGTCCTGCTGTCTGCCGCGCTCGAGGTGCAGCAGGTGTGGGTGGCCGGCGTGCCGGTGCGGCCGGCCGCCGGCTGACAATGCGCAAGTCGCAGCAGGGTTCGTCTCCACACCGCTGCGCCACGCAGCGCGTGCCGTTACTCTTCGCCGCATGCAGATCGTCTCCGCACTGTTCGTCGAGCACTTCGAGCTCCGCCAGGCGCCCGGGCCGGCCACCCGCATCGACCTCACCGGGGCGATGTTCTCGATGGCGGCGCCGTCACCTGTACCGGTCACCATTGCCCCTCACCTCGTCGCGCTCATCTTCTGTGCGCCGGGCGAGGCAGGCAGCGGCGTGCTCGAGGTGGTGTTCCGCAAGGGCATGGACGAAGCCGACGAGCAGATCGCCCGCAACGTCAGCCCGTTCACGGTGGAGCCGGGCAAGTTCACGTACCGCCTGGTGAAGGGCGAGCTCGACTTCACTGAATACGGCCAGATCTTCGCCCACTGCCGTGTCGACCGTAGCCCCTGGCACCTGGTGCCGTTCACCCTGTTGCCCCCGGTCTGATGGCACTGCCCGTACGGGTGATCGACGCCCACCACCACTACTGGGCCCGCCCCGGCATGGACTACGTGGTCACCGACCTTGCTGCCGACGTGACGACGGTGCCGCAGGTGATCGCAACGGTGTATGCCGAGTGCGATGCCTGGTACCGGCCCGACGGGCCCGAGCACCTGCGCGCCGTGGGCGAGACGGAGTGGGTGGCAACCAACGACACTGCGCTGGTGGCCGGCATCGTCGGCTACGCCGACCTGCGTGCGGGGGCCCACGTCGAAGAGGTGCTCTCTGCCCACGTCCTGGCTGGCCTCGGGCGCTTCTGCGGTGTGCGTCAGCGGGCCGTGTGGGACAGCCATCCGGCCATCCGCCCTGGGCTGCCCTTCACCGGCCCTGGCCTGCTGCTGGACGCCGACTTCCAACGAGGGGTGCGGGTGCTGGCCAGGATGGGCCTGTCGTTCGACGCGTGGGTCTACTTCCCGCAGTTGCCCGAGGTGGCGGCGTTGGCCCGCGCGGTGCCCGAGGCCACCATCGTGCTGAACCACCTGGGCGGGCCGATCGTGATGGGCCCGTACACCGACCGCGACCTGGTGCTCGCCGCCTGGCGGCCGCTCCTCGCCGAGTTGGCGGGGTGCCCCAACGTTGTCGTCAAGCTGGGTGGCATCGGTATGCCGATCTACGGGCAGGACTGGCACAAACGAGCGCAGCAACCAGCCGCTGACGAGGTCGCCGCGGTGTGGGGCGAACCCATCCGCTGGTGCATCGACGCGTTCGGGCCCGAACGATGCATGTTCGAGAGCAACTTCCCGGTCGACAGGTTGTCGATGAGCTACACCACGATCTGGCAGGTGTTCGACCACACCAGCGCTTCCTACGACGACGCGGAGCGCCAGGAACTGTTCCACGACACCGCGCAGCGGGTGTACCGCCTGCAAGTCTGAGGCGATGAGCCAGCAGGTCACCGCCGCCACACCCTTCGTGCCCGACGACGACACGTACCACCTGCCAACGGTCGACGACCCGTTGTGGTTCGAGACCACGTGGTGGTCGTTCTCGGTACCCGAACGCCGGCTGGGCGGTTGGCTGCACGCCGGGCGCCACACCAACCGTGGCACCGTCAGCTGGCGTGTGTTCGTGTGGGACCCCAGCGGCGCCGACCCCGGCCGCCTCGCCTACTACCGCAACATGCCCGACGTGCCGCTGGCCGACGACGCCGACCTGCGCGCCGTCGAGTTCCCCGCAGGCGGCTTCAGCGTGAGGATGCTGACCCCGCTGATGGACTATCACGTCGCCTACGCCGACCCCGAGGCCCGGTTCGCCGTCGAGTTCGAGCACCGCAGCGTGCATCCGCCGCATCGGTTCACGCCCGGCGAGGCGCCGGCGATGCACAACCCGCACCTCGATCAGCTGGGCCACCTCACCGGCGAGATGATGCTCGACGGCGAGCGCATCGCGATCGACTGCTACTCGGTACGCGACCGCACGTGGGGCCCTCGCAGCCGGCACCACTCGCACGGCGCACAACCGGCCGCCACCGGCACCGGCTCGCGCATCCTGCACCCCGGTGGTGCCGGCTGGCGGCAGATCGAGCGCGAGCGCGGACGGGGTCGCATCCAGTACATCTTCGGCCATTCCTGGGGCGGCGCCGGCTGTGACACCGGCTTCCTGAGCTTCGTGCGTCCGCAGGACGGCGATGCCGCCGGCTGGTCGCCGCTCAACATGGGCTGGCTGCTGAAAGACGCCGAGTTCGCCCGGCTGGACAAGAGCCGCAGCCGGATGAAGAACTACCGCAACCCCGACACGGGGTGGAGCGAGCACATGGAGGTGCTGCTGGTCGACGAACGCGGACGCACCATGGAGGCCGAAGGTGTCGCGCTGAGCCACATGTGCGAGCACGCGGCCGGCTCGAACGCATCGATGCGGTGGGAGTTCGACGGCAAGGTCGGCTGGGGCGAAGACCAGGACGGCTGGCGGGTGGATCACTTCGCCCGCATGCGGCGAGCGTTGCGCTCCTGGGGCTAGCCGTGCCAGCCGTGCCAGCCGTGCCGGCCGATGGGCTAGCCGAATGGGCTAGCCGATGGGCTAGCCGAGGCGCTAGCCGTGGGCGAGCCGGCGCCCGGCGCTGGCTCGATCGTGGGGCCTGCCAGATACAGTCGCTGCCGTGCCCGAGACGCTGACACCTGAACTCGACCAGCAGGCAATCGCCCTGATCCGCGGCTTTGCGATGGATGCTCCGCTCCACGCGAAGAGCGGCCACCAGGGAACGGCCATGGCCCTCGCCCCGCTCGCCCACGTGCTCTACAGCCGGGTGATGCGCCACAACCCGGCCGACCCTGCCTGGGCCGACCGCGACCGGTTCATCCTCTCGAACGGTCATGCCTCGATCCTGCAGTACTCGCTGCTCTACCTGGCCGGCTACGGCCTCGAGCTGCCCGACATCAAGGCCTTCCGCCAGTGGGGCTCGGCCACGCCGGGTCACCCCGAGGTGGGCCACACGGCCGGGATCGAGGTCACCACCGGCCCGCTGGGCCAAGGCTTCGCCAACGCTGTGGGCATGGCGCTGGCCGAGCGCCACCTGCGCAGCCAGTTCGGCGCGGAGGTGATGCAGCACCACACGTTCGTGCTGGCCGGCGACGGATGCCTGATGGAGGGTGTCAGCCACGAGGCCGCCTCGCTGGCCGGCCACCAGGGCCTGGGCAACCTGGTCTGCGTCTACGACGACAACCACATCACGATCGACGGCGACACCGCGCTCACCTACAGCGACGACGTCGCTGGGCGGTTCCAGGCCTACGGCTGGCACGTCGAACACCTCGGTGAGATCGCCGACCACTGCGACGCGCTGGAAGACGCGCTGCTGAGGGCCAAGGCCGTCACCGATCGCCCCAGCCTGCTGATCCTGCGCAGCCACATCGGCGCTCCCAGCCCCGACCTGACTGATCGCCACGAGGCCCACGGCAACCCGTTCACGGCCGAGCTGGTGGCGCGCACGAAGGCCGTCATGGGTATCCCCGACGAGCCGTTCTGGGCACCCAAGGAACTGGTCGAGGCCTACCGCATGCACTGCGCCGGCCGCGGTGCCGCCGCCCAAGGCGAGTGGCAGCAGCGCTTCGATGCCGCGGGGGTCGACGCCGCGCGGTGGCACGCATTGTGGTCGTCGTCGGGCCTGCCCGGCTGGGAGGACGCACTGCCCAAGTTCGAGCAGGGCGAGAAGATCGCCACTCGCGTCGCGATCGAGAAGGCGTTCAACGCCTCGCTGCAGGGCGTGCCGGGCCTGCTGGCCGGCGCGGCCGACCTCACCGGCAACACCGGCACCAAGCTGGCTGGGCAGGTGGCCAGCACGGCGGAGGTGCCTGCCGGCCGCCAGGTGTACTACGGCGTCCGCGAGCACGGCATGGGCTCGGCGATGGTGGGCATGGCGCTGCACGGTGGTGTGCTGCCCGCCGGCGGTACGTTCTTCGTGTTCCTCGACTACATGCGCCCGCCGGTGCGCTTGGCGGCGCTCAGCGGCGCCAAGGTCGTGTTCGTGTTCACTCACGACTCGGTGGGCGTGGGTGAGGACGGCCCCACCCACCAGCCGGTCGAGCACATCGCCACCCTTCGTGCCATCCCCGGTTTGCAGGTCATCCGCCCGGCCGATGGCAACGAGACGGTCGCCGCCTGGCAGGCCGCAGTCGAACACGCCGGCCCGACCGCGCTGGTGCTCAGCCGGCAGAACCTCACCGTCTGCACCGACGGCACCGCCGTGGTCACGGGCGCCGGAGTCGTGCTCGACACCGACTACCCGCAGGTGGTGCTACTGGCCACCGGCAGCGAGGTGTCGCTCTGCGTGGAGGCCGCCGCACAACTGCAGCAGGCCGGTGTGGCGGTGCGTGTGGTCAGCATGCCCTCGTGGGACCGCTTCCTCGCGCAGCCCGCTGCCTACCGTGCCGACGTGCTGCCGGCCGGAGTGCCCGTGCTGTCGGTGGAGGCCGCCACCACCTTCGGCTGGGCCCGCTGGGCCGACGACAGCATCGGCATCGATCGTTTCGGCGCCAGCGCTCCGGGCAACGTGGTGATGGAGCAACTCGGTATCAACGTAGCCAACGTCGTGGCCCGGGCCACCGCGCTGGCAGAGAACAAGGGGTGATGACGGTGGATCGGCTCAGCCATCTGTACTACGAGCAGGGTCAGAGCCCCTGGCTCGACAACCTGAAGCGCAGCTACCTCACCGACGGAACGCTGCGCGACCTGGTGCACCACGGCATCCGCGGCCTCACCAGCAATCCCACCATCTTCCAGAAGGCCATCCAGGGCTCCAGTGACTACGACGACCAGTTCCGTGCGCTGGTACGCGACGGGGGCGAGATCATCGGCCAGTACTGGGCAATGGTGCTGGCCGACATCAACGGCGCGCTCGACGAGTTCGCCGAGCTCTATCACGGCAGCTACGGCGGCGACGGTTTCGTCAGCGTCGAGGTCGACCCCGGGCTGGCGCACGACGGGCCCGGTACCGAGGCTGCGGCGCGGGCGCTCCACCAGGAAGTGGCCCGCCCCAACCTGATGGTGAAGATCCCTGGCACGGCCGCCGGCCTGCCCGCCATCCGGCAGATGATCGCCGAAGGGCGCAACATCAACGTCACCCTCATCTTCAGCCTCGATCGCTACCAGCAGGTGATGGACGCGTACATCGACGGGCTCGAGCAGTACGCCGGCACGGTCGACGCCGACCTGGCGCGGGTGGCCAGCGTCGCCAGCTTCTTCATCAGCCGCGTCGACTCGGAGGTCGATGCCCGACTCGACGCGATCGGCACGCCCGAGGCACTGGAGCTGAAGGGAAAGGCCGCGATCGCCCAGGCCAAGCTGGCCTATCAGGCGTTCCGCCGCACGTTCAGCGGTCCCCGATGGGAAGCACTGGCCGCCGACGGCGCAGTCGTGCAGCGGCCGCTGTGGGCCAGTACGTCGACGAAGAACCCGGCCTACCCCGACACCCTGTACGTCGACCAGCTGATCGGGCCCGACACCGTCAACACCCTGCCCGACGCGACGATCGAGGCGTTCGCCGACCATGGCACAGCGGCGCGAACCATCGACACCGATGTCGCCGGCGCGGAGACCACGTGGCGCCGCCTGGGCGAGGTGGGCGTCGACATGGACGACGTGGCCGAGAAGCTGGAGCGCGACGGCGTGGCCAGCTTCCAGAAGAGCTTCGACGACCTGCTCGCCGCTCTGGCCACCAAGGCCGAGCAGCTCCGCGGCTGAGGTAGTCGTTCGGTTCTGGCGGCGGCGGGTGGGAGCATCCGCCGCTCCCACCCACCCCGCCGAGCTGCCGGTCGAACCGCCCCGACCGGCGCTACGCACCGAACCCACCCACTGGGAGAGGCTCGGGGTTTCCCGCGCGTGCTGTGTTGTCTGCTGAAGAGACGACGGCACGACGAGTCGATGACGCGAAAGTCAGGAGTTTTTTCGGCGGTGCGTAGAGTGCAGCCCGTGACCACCCCGCATCCGTCCGACGAGCTGTTCGCCTCACTTCTCGAGACCGTGCCGGCAGGCATCGACCGGCGGCTCTCGCAGCTGCTGCTGCGAGCAGCGGTCGACCTCGTGGCCCAGCGCCCGGCCACGCTCGACCTCAAGATCGCCGGCGCTGCGCTGGAGGAGATGGGCGACGCGTTCGCGATGTTCGCCGGATCGGTGGGCGTGCCCAAGGCGACCCTCTTCGGCTCGGCGCGAACGAAGGAGAACGACCCGCTCTACGCGGTGGCGCGCGATGTGGCCGAGCGGTTGGCCGCTGCGGGCTGGATGGTCATCACCGGCGCCGGGCCGGGCATCATGCAGGCCGGCATGGAGGGCGCGGGCCGTGAGCACTCCATCGGCGTGTCCATCCGCCTGCCATTCGAGCAGGGTGCCAACCACGTCATCGCCGGCGACGCGAAGTACGTCAGCATGAAGTACTTCTTCACCCGCAAGCTGATGCTGATCAAGGAGAGCAAGGGCTTCGTGTGCCTGCCCGGCGGGTTCGGCACGCTCGACGAGACGTTCGAGCTGATCACGCTCACCCAGACGGGCAAGGGTGTGCCGGTACCGATCGTGCTCCTCGACACGCCGGGCGACCCGTACTGGGAGACCGTCGACGCGTTCATCCGCGAGCAGTTGGTGGCCCGCGGGCTGGTGTCGGCCGCCGACACCCATCTGTACCTGATCACCGAAGACGTCGACCGGGCGGTGCAGGAGGTGGTCGGTTTCTACCGCAACTACGACTCGCTGCGGTACGTGGGCGACCTGTTGGTGATCCGCCTGCGCCAGCTGCCGACTGCCGACCAGATGGCGTTGCTGAACGACCGGTTCGGTCATCTGTGCAAGACGGGCACGATCGAGATCGCCCAGCCATTCGATCCGGAGCGCAGGGAGAACGATCGCCTGGATCTGCATCGCATCGCGTTCGCGTTCGAGAAACACGGCTACGGCGACCTGCGCGACATGATCGACCTGTGCAACACGTTCGTCGACGGGTGATCTGCGCATAGGCGCACCTGAGCCTGCGCACCTCACTCGTGTCGCGGCCGAACAGGGTCAGTCTTCGCTACCGCCGCGCAGCAGCCGGCTGGCCTTCTCGATCGCCCTGCGGGCCTGTGTGAGCCGCTTGTCATCCACCGGCCGACCGCCCCTGGCCGCCGACGCCTCGCGCAGCTGATCGAACATCACCTCGTCGAGCTCCTCCGAGATCGCGTCCAGCCGTTCGGCCAGGTTGTCGTAGGTGCCGCTCATCATGTGCCTCCGCAAACATGTGGATGTGGTGCCGCAAGGTGAGCCAGCTCGTCGCCGAGGTGGAACTGCACAGCGCCCCCACCGTAGCTTCCGTGCTGTAGGAGTCGACGGCCTGGATCCATCGCCGGCTCGCTACCCTCGCCGGCATGCCCGAAGGCCACACGATCCATCGCATCGCGAAGGACCACACTCCGCTGCTGGTCGGGCAGGTGGTGGGCGTTTCGTCGCCGCAGGGCCGGTTCGCCGCCGACGCGGCGCTGGTCGACGGCGTCGAGCTCCGACGGATCGAACCGTTCGGCAAGCACCTGTTCTACTGGTGGGCGAATGGCCTCGTGGGGCACGTGCACCTCGGCCTGTTCGGCAAGTTCCGGGTGTCGCATGGGCACGCGACTGCGCCGGTTCAGGGCCTTGTGCGCATGCGGCTGCAGACGCCTCTGGCCACCGTCGACCTCGCCGGGCCCACCGATTGCAGCATCGGAAGCGCCGACGAGCGCGACGCCATCGTGCGCCGCCTGGGCCCCGACCCGCTGCGACGCGATGCGTCACCGACCAGCGCGATCGAGCGCATGCGGCGCAGTGCCCAGCCGATCGGTGCGCTGCTGCTCGATCAGAAGGTGCTGGCAGGCGTGGGCAACGTGTACCGCGCCGAGGCGCTGTTCGTGAACGGCATCCACCCATCGCGCCCCGGGCGGCAGTGCTCCGTCGACGAGCTGACGGCGTTGTGGCGGACGATCGCGGCGATGCTGCGCCAAGGCGTGAAGGACAACCGCATCATCACCATCGACCGCCGCGAGTTCCGCGTGAACCGAGGGCAGGCGCGGCGCGGCGAGAACACGTACGTGTACCACCGCGACCTGTGCCTGCGCTGTGGCACGGCCGTGCAGACGGTGGCGCTCGGCGGCCGCGCCTGCTACTTCTGCCCGACGTGCCAGCAGGGCTGACTCACCTACTTGGGTAGTGCTGCTGCCATCTGCACGATCTTGGCGTGGGCTTCGTCCATCCCCTTCAGCGCACGGCGCGGGTCGTCGGGATCGCGACCGGCGAGCACGTCGTCGAGGTAGCGCCGATCGGCGTCCAGGCGCGCCAGCGGCCGGTTGGTCGCGTGGCCATGGCCGGGCACGAGCACACCGGCCCTTCGCACCACTGGCGCCAGGCGATCCAGGGCATCGAGGTACACCGGCAGGTCGTCGGGGTTGAACGGTAGTGGCAGCTCGATGTCGCTGAGCATGTCGCCGGCCAGCAGGACCCCACGGTCGGCCAGCAGCAGTGCCGTGTGCCCTGGTGCGTGGCCGTCGTGCACCACCAACTCGATCGACTCCTGGCCTCCACCGTCACCGAAGGGCAGAGGGATCGTTGCCGAGTCGAGCGCACGAATGCCGTCGAACGGGTGCGGCCACTCGGGTGGATAGGCGTCGAGTGCCGCTTCCAGCTCGGCACGCCACTCGGCCGCCTTGTGAGTCGTGGTCGGCGATGCCCAGCGCGGCGCCGTGCCGAACCCGGGGTGCCAGAGCATGTGGTCGTGATGCGCGTGGGTGACGAAGCCGGTGGTGACGGTGCATTCGTGCGCGTGCAGCCATCGCTCGAGTCCATCCAGCTCGTCGGTGGTCCAGGCCGGGTCGACCAGTAGCACATGGCTGCCGGAGCGCACGATGATGGACGAGGTGTCGTACTTGGAGCTGGTGGTCACGAAGACCCCAGGGGCGACCTCGGCGGCAGCACGGCTCGTCACGCAGCCGACCTTAACGCCGACCGCTCGCCCTACTCGGCGACGAACACTGCGGGCACCTCGGTGGCGCAGTGCGAGTTCAGCGCCTCGATCAGTGGAGCGTTCGTCCACTCCTTCACTGCGTTCGCGCTGAACCGTTGCAGGGATTGAGTGGTGGTGTTCAGAGCCTTCTCGATGAGGGCGCGATCGGTGAAGCTCATCGACGACGCGGCGAGCAGCGACGCAACCCGCTCCAGCATCACCCGGTACTCCGCGATGCTGGCGGCACGGATGGAGACGGTTGCGCCGGCCTCGACGCAGAACGTGTCGGCCGGAGAGTCGGTGAGCGTCGTGGAGCATGCTGCCGGAACCGGCGACAACAGCAGCACGGCGACCGCCCGGCCCCACCGACCCTTCGTCATTGAGCGTTCCACATCGGTGCGTCGGGATCGCCGCGCCAGAACCGCAGGCGTCGTTGGGCCTCGGCGGCCGCCGCCGGATCGGTGCGCCCGGCCTTGACCCGCATGATCGTGGCGATCGCGTTCCGCATCACCGCCAGCGACTCGGCCAGGGGGTCGCTCTCCAGCGAGCAGCCGTACCCTTCGGCGAAGCGCTGGTACATCGCCTGCTCACCGCCCCACCTGCGGGGCCACGTCATCACGCTGGCGTGGTCCCATGCGGTGGGGGCATGACACAAGAGGTCCCAGTCGATCAGCACCGGGCCGTCGGCGCCCTGCAGCACGTTGCCCGGGTGCACGTCGCCGTGACACACCACTCGCTCGGCGACACGCTGGGGCCAGCCGCCGTGGAGTGCGACGGCCGAGTGCAGCCCTTCGCTGGCCGCGGAGTCGAGCAAGTCGCCGATGTCGTCCAGACCGGCGGCCGCGTTCCACCAGGGAAACGCATCGGAGGGCGGTAGTGGGTAGCGATCGACCACGTCCGCGGCCGGCAGTGCGTGCACGCGGCGCACCATCTCCCCCACGACCTCCCAGTCGATGGGGCCAGCGACGGTGACACGCTCGATGGCGAACACGGCCAGCCCATCGATCACCAGTGGTTCCGTTCGGAGATGGCGCGGCACCCGAACGCCGCGCTCGGCCAGGCACCCGGCCAGCCACACCGCCTGCTCGGCGGGGGCCGTCGTGCAGCTCACCCGCAGCACCACCTCGTCGCCGGCGGCGAACAGGGCGTTCATGCCGGTGCGCATGTGCTGCGGCTCGGGCAGGCCCCACACTGCGGCAGCCCGGCGCGCCACCGAGGCGGCAAGTGCCGGGTCGGCCGGCGGGTGGGCGACGAATGGCAGCGCTGCAGGCGCCGCGCTCATGCCCGGCGGCGACCGCTGCCGGGGTCGTGCCGCCTGCCGGGGTCGTGCCGCCTGCCG
>JAUSLQ010000105.1 GCA_030645675.1 Actinomycetota bacterium
AATCTACGATGGCCATGGCCATCTCCTTTCCTAGTTGAGGGGCTGGCACGCACGTCCCGTGAAGGAGACCAGTGACCGAGCAGCTGTTAGCGCAGCAACTCGAGTCGCCCTCCGGAACGGGGCGTGACGACCCCGAAGCAACAACAGAATACGACACCCACGAACACCCCACGGACGCCCGCGATTGACAGACCCATTCTCACTGGGCACTATGCGCTGTCCATCGACACAGGAAGGGGAGGTTCGTGGGAGCGTCCTACGGCAACGTGATAGTGATCGGCAGTAGCCAGGAGGCGGTGGCGAACGCGTGCAGCCGTCCCGCGTTCATCGGCTCGCAAGACGGCTTCGTGCTGCTTTTCTGCGAAGGCGACGACCACTTGGACGACCCCACGCTTGGATCGCTCTCCGGGCAGTTGGATTGCATGACTCTCAACGTGTCCGTCCACGACAGCGACATGCTCGCCTTCCAGTTGTACGCACGGGGCGAGCTGATGACCGAAGGCGTGGTTCCCGATCCGGCAATGGTTTACGGCGACGAATTCGGAGAGGAGTTCGGCGAACCTGCTCCGGTGGCCGACCCCGGCATCCTCGTCGCAGTACTTGGGAGTGGCAGCGTAGAAGCCGTCGAGGAAGCGCTGTCGTCCGATGAGTACTTCATGGCCGAGGACCGCCACCGGGCGTTACTGCAGGCGCTGGGCCTGCCTTCTGCGCCAGCGATGGTCGGCTATCGGTACCTGGATTGGGGAGAGGACACCGGATACGACGGGCCATCCCTCGCACGTCTGGTCTGAGCAGGCATCCCTGCCGCTCTGCTCGCTGGACAACTGCGCCCACTTCGGCGATCTGCGCATGTTGTCGTCGGTGCGTCAACCTTGCCGGCGGATGACCAGGTCCGAGATACTGAACTGGTGCACGAGCCCACCGAGGATGAACAGATCTGGGAGGCGGTTACTGCGGCTGACCCGACGTTCGCCGAACGTTTCGAACGGTACGAGGAGAAGCGCCGCGAGATCGATGAAGCTCTGGCCCCGGTACGCGAGGATCTCGTGCTTCACGGTTTCCGTGTTGCCGCGATCGCTGACTTGAAGCTCGAGGACGCTCCGCTCAAGGCAGCCGCTCCACTGTTGATCAAGTGGCTGCCCATTGTCACATTTCGCCCGGCGAAATGCGTGATCATCGACGTGCTCCATGACCGCAGAGCGGGGGTCGACGCTGCGCGGGCCCTCGTGAGTGAGTTCCGCCGGGTCGCTGCTGACGACGAGCTCGACCCGATGATCAGCATTCGTGCCCACCTTGGGTCGGCACTAAGGGCTAGCGCCACCGATGCAGTCGCGGATGAGCTGTTGTCGATCGCTGCCGACCGGTCACAGGGCGCGCATCGGGCTCTGGTCGTGTTGGCCTTGGGAGGACTGAAGAAGAACCGCGCTGCCGCGATCGACGTCTTGCGATCACAACTGGCCGACGCCGAAGTTCGGGTGCCAGCGATTGATGCGCTCGGAAAGCTTCGAGCCTCGGACACCCACGACGAGATCGAACGATTCAGAGAAGACCAAAGTCCCGCCGTCCGCGCGGCGGCGAGACGCGCCCTCAAGAAGTCTGGCTCATGAACTGCCTGCTGCCTGCGGGGTGGTTTCCGAACGAGGTGCCAGCCGCCGGGTGAATCGGACGTGGTGTGGCCGAAGGAGGCGCGCATTCAACCAGGAGTGGACAACGCCGCCCGCTTCGGGCATTCGGCGCTAGTGCAATGATGATGCCGTGGAACGACCCACGATGCGTGTCTCCGGGCCGACGCTCGACGCGGCCGACCCGATGGCACTTGCCGCCTTCTACGAGCGGCTGCTCGGCTGGCCGATCGTGCGCCAGGAAGGGCCACGACCGGGTAACCCGCCCACCGACGGCTGGGCGATGCTGCGCTCACCCGCGGGCGACATGAAGATCGAGGTGCAGTGGGAGCCGCAATACCGCCCGCCGGTGTGGCCCGGGCAGCAGGGCAAGCAGCTGATGATGATGCACCTCGACATCGGCGTCGCCGACGTCGCTTCCGGTGTCGAGTGGGCGCTCGCCCAGGGCGCCCGCGTGGCGGAGCACCAGCCCCAGCCCGACGTGCGGGTGCTACTGGACCCCGAAGGGCATCCGTTCTGCCTGTTCCCCGACGACACGCTCTGACGGAGTCGGGCGCGAGTTCGTACGGCTAGGCGTCGGCTAGGCGCCGACTACGCGCAGCATCTCGTCGGCGGCCGACCAGGGGTCGGTGGTGCGGGCGATGACGCCGGTCTGCAGTTCGTCCCACCGCGGACCCGTGGTGATCTCGCGGGCACGCTGCTCCAGCCGGCGAGCGACGATCTCGCGCAGCTCTTCGCGCAGGCGGAACTCGCGGCGGCGGGCCAGCTCGCCGCTGCCCTCGATGAACTCGCGGTGGCGCTGCACCTCGCCCCACAACACATCGACGCCCTTGTGCTCGATGGCCACCACCGGGATGATCGGCGGGCGCCACGCCTCGTGCGCCAGGTCGCTGAGCTCCAGCATCTGCTCGAGGTCGCGGCGAGTGTCTTCCACGCCCTTGCGATCGGCCTTGTTGATCACGAAGATGTCGGCGATCTCCATCAGGCCGGCCTTGTTGGCCTGCACCGAATCGCCCCAGCCGGGGTTGACGACGACGACAGTGGTGTCGGCCTTGCCGGCGATCTCCACTTCCACCTGGCCCACGCCCACGGTCTCCACCAGGATCCAGCGGCGGCCGATCGCATCGAGCAGGCGCACGGCCTCGGGCGCGGCCAGCGACAGGCCACCGAGGTGGCCGCGGGTGGCCATCGAGCGGATGAACACCCCCGGGTCGGTGGCGTGGTCCTGCATGCGCACGCGGTCGCCCAGGATGGCGCCGCCGGTGAACGGCGACGACGGGTCGATGGCCAGCACGGCCACCTCCAGGCCCATCGAGCGCAGGTGCCCGATGGTGGCCGAGGTGAGCGTGCTCTTGCCCGCCCCCGGGGCGCCGGTGAGGCCCACCGTGTAGCCCTGGCCGGACAACGGGTACGACAGGCGGCCGATCTCGCGGGCATCGTCGCCGCCGCGCTCCACCAACGACAGCAGGCGGGCCAGCGCCCCACGGTCGCCCGCGCATGCCGAGGCGAACAGATCGGCGACAGGGACTGTGCGGCGGCTCATAGTTCGTCGGCGGCGACGTTGACGACCTCGGTGACGCCGTCGATGCGGTCGCGCATGATGCGCTCGATGCCGGCCTTCAGCGTCTGGCCGCTGGCCGGGCAGGTTCCGCATGCGCCGATGAGCGTGACCGTGACGACGCCCGTGGCCTCGTCGACGTCGCGCAGCACGATGTCGCCGCCATCGGCCTGCAGTGCAGGCCGGATCACTTCGATCGTCTCTTCGACTTGGGTGCGCATGGGGAACTTTCGGGACCGGCCGAACGACGTGAATGCCGAAGGACCATTGATTGCCGAAGGACCATTGAATCAGGACCAACCGTAGGATTGCGACTCATGAGAACAGTTCGTGCCATGGGCCTCATTCCCGCCGCCCTGCTGTCGATCGCGGCGTGCAGCGACGACGCGGCCTCGATCTCGGCCAGCTCCACCACCACCGCTGCTCCGGGGACGCAGACCACCCTGCTGGTCGTCACCACCGTCGCCTCGGCCACCACCGTGCACAGCGCCACCGACGACGCCTCGGCCAACAGCGCCATCGAAGGCCCGGCCCAGTTCGACGTGGTGGTCGGGGTCGACAGCGGGCCCGATCGCATCGAGCACGTGCAGGTGGGCAGCGAGGTCACCCTCAACATCACCAACCCGAATGCGGCCGACGAGTTCCACGTGCACGTCATCGAGCTCGAGCAATCGGTGGATGCCGGCGTGATGGCCACCTTCAACTTCGTGGCCGACCTCGCCGGCACCATCGAGGTGGAGAGCCACGAGACCGGCGAAGTCCTGATCATCCTCGAAGTCGGATGACGGCCATGCTCGCCCACCAGGGCGGGTGGGACGAGATCCTGCTGGTCCTCGGCCCCATCCTCGTGATCGCCGGCTTGTTGAAGCTGGCCAAGCGCCGCGTGCAACGCACGCTGGCGGCCGTCGACACGATGCCTCCCGACACCACCATGGTCACCCGCCGGATCGATGCACCGCGTGCAGCCGTGTACCGCGCCCTGCTCGACCCCGCGGCCGTGCAGCAGTGGATGGTGCCCGACGGGATGACCAGCGTGGTCCACTCGTTCGACCCCAGCGAGGGCGGCACGTTCCGGATCTCACTCACCTACGACGGGTCGATCGACCATGCAGCCGGCAAGACCGACGCCCGCACCGACACGTTCCACGGCCGGTTCCAGACGCTGCTCCCCGACACGCAGGTCGTGCAGGTGGTGGAGTTCGAGACCGACGACCCGGCGATGAGAGGCGAGATGACCATCACCTACCGGCTCTCCGACACCGGCGATGGCGCAGGCACCGAGCTGGTCGGCCTGCACGAGCACCTGCCGCCCGGGGTGGCACCGGCCGACAACGAAGCGGGCTGGCGCATGTCGCTGCACAAGCTGGCGGCGCTGGTGGAAGACGACGGCTGACCTGACAGCTGAACCGACAGCTGAACCGACAGCTGAAGGTGTCGACAACCGGCGCCTCGCCGGGCTCAGCCGGCAGGGACCCGCCGGATGTCGGCGCCCAGCGCGGCCAGACGGCCCACCAGATCGTCGTAACCACGGTCGACGTGGTGCACGCCGGCCACCGATGTCTCGCCGTCGGCCGCCAGGCCGGCCACCACCAGCGCCGCTCCGGCCCGGATGTCGGGGGCCCGCACCGGTGCCCCGCTGAGCGCGGGCACGCCGCGCACCACCGCGTGGTGACCGTCGGCGCGGATGTCGGCGCCCAGCCGCTGCAGCTCTTCCACGTAGCGGAAGCGACCCGGGTACAGGTTCTCAGTGACGATGCCCACGCCATCGGCGACGGCCAGCATGGTGACCACCAGTGGCTTGTAGTCGGTGGCGATGCCCGGGTACGGCAGCGTGGCCATGTCGATGCTGCGCAGCCGGCCCTCGGCCCACACGGCCAGACCGGTGCCGATGTCGGTGACCGCCAGGCCCATGTCGCGGAAGCGACGCAGGAGCATCTCCATGTGGTCGGCGCGGGCACCGCGCAGCACCACTTCCCCACCGCTGACCGCGACTGCGGCCATGTAGGTGGCGGCCTGGATGCGATCCGGTACCACCTGGTGCTGCGTGGCCCGCAGTTCGCCCGGCTCGACGCCGTGCACCACCAGCGTGGACGAGCCGATGCCCTCGATCTGCGCGCCCATGCCGACGAGGAAGTTGCACAGGTCGGAGATCTCCGGCTCGCGAGCGGCGTTGTCGAGGACCGTCGTGCCCTTCGCGTGTACGGCCGCGGTGACGATGTTCTCGGTGGCACCCACGCTGGGGAACTCCAACGTGATGTCGGCGCCGTGCAGCCGGTCGGCGCGGGCCTCGACCACACCGTGGCGCATCTCGAAGGTGGCGCCCATCGCCTCCAGGCCCTTCACGTGCATGTCGATGGGGCGGCTGCCGAAGTCGTCGCCGCCAGGCATCGACAGCGACACGCGGCCGAACCGGCCCAGCAGCGGGCCGAGCACGTTGATGCTGGCACGGATGCGTTCGACCAGCTCGTAGGGCGCCACCGGCGAGATCTCGCCGCTGTTGACCATGCGCAGCACACCGCCCGGTAACCGCTCGCTGCGCACGCCGATGGCGGCCAGCAGCTCGGCCATGATGCCGACGTCGACGATGTCGGGCACGTTGCCGAGCGTGAACGTGCCCTCGGCCAGCAGGGTGGCCGCCATCAGCTTCAGCACCGAGTTCTTGGCGCCAGGAATGGAGACCTCGCCATGCAGCGCGCCGGCGCGCCGGATGAGGATTCGCTCGTCGTTCATGGCTCGTTCAGTATGCCGCAACGTGCCTCGCCAGCGGCCGCGGAGGCCCGGTGGCGCTAGCCTCCGTGCGGTGCCGCGGCGTCACTCGACCATCCAGCAGTCGTGGCCCGCCGGCTCGGCCCAGGCGGCCATCGCCGGCACTCCACGCAGCGACGTGCTCGACGAGGAGCACGACGGCGACGGCCGGTTCAGCCAGGAGCGCGGGCCGTTCCGCCACTACCAGCGCCGACTGGAACACGCCGCCGACGGCACCGTGACCGAGACGATCACCTACCGCCTCGAGATCCCGTGGTTCGGCCGCCTGTTCTTCCTGCCCATGCGGCGAGCGCTGCGTCACCGCCGCCCGGAGGGCGCGGCCAGCCCGTGGTGGGCGCCGCCCGACCGGCTCAGCGAGCGGCAGGTGGTCACGCTCGCCCTGCTGGCCGCCGCGTCGGCTGCCGCCACCTTTGCCAACACCCTGTTCACCCAGACGGCCAACTTCGCCGCCGAGAGCTTCGGCATCACCAACAGCGGGCAGAGCGTGGGCGGTGCCGTCGTGCGGTTGGGCGTGGTGATTGCGTTGCCGTTCGCCATCGTGGCCGACCGCATCGGCCGGCGCCGCACCATCGTGCTGCTCTCGTGGCTCACCCCTGTGGTCTGTTCGCTGGGTGCCGTGGCCCCTTCGTTCTGGTTGCTGGTGGCCACGCAGTCGGTGGGCCGGCCGCTGGGCATCGCGCTGGCACTGCTGGCCGGCGTGGCGGCCGCGGAAGACATGCCACGCAACAGCCGCGCCTACGCAGTCAGCGTGCTGGCCATGGCGGCGGGGCTCGGCGCCGGCGTGGCCGTGGGCGCGTTGCGTCTGGCCGACATCGGTGGCGAGGGCGGCGAGGGCTGGCGGCTGGTGTACCTGATCTCGCTGGTCTGGCTGCCCATCGCGGTCAGCCTCTCCCGCCGGCTGATGGAGACCCGCCGCTTCGAGACCGTGCACCCGATCTCGCCGCACTTGAACCGGCGCCGCCTGTGGCTGATCGCCGTCGTCGCCCTCACCGCCAACCTGTTCGTGGCCCCCGCCTCGTTCTTCCAGAACCGCTACCTGGAAGACGTGCGCGGGTACAGCGGCGGCGGCACCGCACTGTTCACGCTGGCCACCGGCACCCCGGCCTCGTTGGGCCTGATCCTGGGTGGCCGTCTGGCCGACGTGGTCGGCCGCCGGCGACTGATCATCATCTTCACCCCACTGTCCACCGCCTGCCTGGTGGGCGCCTACTTCACCGGCGGGGCGGCGATGTGGCTGATGGCGCTGGGCGGCGGGTTCGGCGGGGCGATGGCCTACCCGGCGCTGGCGGTGTACCGCACGGAACTGTTCCCCACCGGCAACCGCGGCACCGCCAACGGGCTGGTCACCGCCACTGCCCTGCTCAGCGGCAGCCTGGGCATACTGCTGGTGGGGTTCATGCGCGACCGCGGGCACAGCTTCGGTGTGCTGATCGCCGCGATGGGCCTGGGCCAGCTGATCGCTGCGCTCATCGCCTACCGCTACTACCCGGAGACGGCCCACCTGGAGCTGGAGCAGCTGAACCCGGGCGACCCGGCCGTCACCGAACGCTGAGCCTGCCGGCCACCGGGTGCCGTCAGAGCGCTGCCAGCCAGGCCGCCACGATGGTGGCGATGCGCTGGTCGCAGCCCTTCAGGTCGTGGCCCTTGCCCTCCAGCCACTCGTGCGTCACAGGCCCGGGAATGGTGGCCGTCCACTCTTCGAGCTCGGCGGGCGTGCCGAACGTGTCCTTCGTGCCCGACACGAACAGGCACGGCGCGTGAAGGCGCGGGAAGTGCTCGACGCGGAGCTTCTCCGGCTTGCCGGGTGGGTGCAACGGGTAGCTGATCAACACCAGGGCCTTCGCCGGCAACGGGTCGTCGGCGTCGCCGACGGCCAGCGAGCACATCCGCCCGCCCATCGAGCGGCCGCCCAGCACCAGCGCCGCACCGGCCCCGATGGCCGCCGCCTCGGCACGCACGGCCTGCAGCAGCACCGGCGTGCGATCGGGGGCCTTGCGCCCGGCCTTGCGATAGGGGAAGTCGGCGCGCACGCACGGCGTGGGCGCGACGGCGGCTTCGATGGCCAGCAAGCTGGCGTGAGTGCTGGCCGAACCGGCCCCAGGGAACAGCAGCAGCGTCACGGTTGCAGGCGTCACGGGTTCAGGAGTCACAGTTGCAGCAGGATACGCCGCGCCTCGCCCAGCTGTTCGATGGCGTAGCCGGCGTTGGCGTCGTCGCCGCCGTGGTCGGGGTGGGCTTCGCGCAGCCGGTCGCGGTAGCGGGCCATGACGTCCTTCTTGGTCAGCTTGCCGGTGCCCATCGGGAAGCCCAGCAGATCGAGCGCCCACGCCCGCGGGTCGGCGATGCCCACCAGGTCGCTGCGGCTGACACCGGTGATGTCGGCGACGAACGAAGGGCCGATCGGCCCGTGCCAGCGCATCGCCCGGTGCAGCACGGGGGCCACGTGGCGGCGGGCGTCGAAGCTCAGGCGCTCCAGCGCGTACACAGCGCCCAGCACCTGCGACAGCGGGCGGCCCATCGAGTGCAGGTCGAACGAGACGTGGTCGGCGTCGCCCGTCAGCTGGTGCACGCTGGTGGCCAGCCCGTGGCGGTCGACCTGGTAGCGGTGCTGCAACCGCGGCTGTACCACCCGCTCACCGCGGGCCACCTGGTCGATCAGGCGGTTGATGTCGGGCACCAGGTCTTGGTCCACCGCCGGCAGGTAGGCGGCCACCACCGCGGCCAACAGCACTCCGCCCAACCCCGGGGCCGGGTCGGTGGGCAGGACCAGGTGGCCCAGGGCCACGCGGCGGGTGGGGGTGACGGGTCGGGTGTGCCAGATCTGCAGCTCGGCCAGCAGCATCGGCTACACGAACGGGCGCAGCAGGTCGTGGAGCTCTGCGGCCACGGCCATCGCTGCCTCGTGGTCGGGCTCGTCGTCGTCGACCAGCGCACCGGCCAGCTCGTCGGCGAGCTCGCAGCTGCGCTGCCACAATCGCAGGTCGACGCCGTAGGGCGGCTTGGCCGGCTCGGCAACCTCGACTGCGGCGAGCAGCTGCTCCAGTCCGTTGGCGTCGAGCGGGTTGCGCTGCAGCCGTTCGCCGGCGAGGAAGAAGGTGGTGAGGGTCTCGAACGGCAGCCGCTCGTCGTCGTCGTCGACGTCGTCGGGGTGGCTGGCGAACTCGCCGTTCTCGATCATGTCCATCAACGACTCGACGACGTGCTCGTGGTCGGTGGGCACCAGCAGCAGGTCGTCTTCCCAGCGGTAGGCGATGCGTTGGCGGGTGAGCGCGCGGGTGATGGACTGGCGGTCGCCTTCCTCCCACTCGGCCAGGTCGTACTCGGTGACCGGCGTGCCGGCGGGGATGTCGATCGGCTGCGGCGCCGGCTCGCCGCCAACCGAACCACCGTCGCCATCGCCATCGTTGTCGTTGTCGTTGTCGTTGTCGTTGTCGTTGTCGTTGTCGTTGTCATCGTCGTCGTCGTCGGCACTGCCGCCCGCGCCGTCGACCGCGTCGCCGGGGTAGACGATGCCCAGCCGCTGCTCGACCACGGTGATGGTGGCGTCGGCCTGAGCCTCGTGGGTCTCGGGCACCACCAGGTCGGCGCCGTCCCAGGTGTGCGGGATCTCGGCCTCGGCCAGCTCCGAGGCCAGCTCCGCCTGTTGGTCGAACGACCAGCTGCGCAGGTCGTACAGCACCCGGGTCGCGTCAGGGTCGTCTGGGTTCCACTCGTCGGTCACGACCGAGACGCTACCGGTACGCAACGGGCGAGGAAGTCTTCGATGCGCCGATACTCGTCGAGCTGGTTCGCCGCCTGCCGGAAGCCGTGGCCCTCGTCGGGGTAGACGTGCAGCTCCACCCCTCCGCCTGCGGTGCGGACGCGTTCGGCGAACACACGGCTCTGCTCCACCGGCACCACCGAATCGAGCTCGCCGTGCAGGATCAGCAGCCGTGCCCGGCGATAGCGACCGGCGTGGTAGGCCGGCGAGCGACGGCGGTACTCGGCCGCGCTGGCCGGCAGCGGGCCAACGAGGCTGACGGTGTAGTGGCGTTCGAAGCGGTGGCTGCGTTCGGCCAGATCGGCGAGGTCGGTGACCGGGTAGGACACGACCGTGGCGCCGAACAGCGTCGGTTCCAGCGCCGTGGCGGCGAGCGCGGTGAACCCTCCCGCCGAGCCGCCCATCAACACCGTGCAGCTGGGCAGGCCCCAGCCGCGCCGGTGCGCCTCGCGAGCCACCGCCACGGTGTCGGCCACGTCGAGCTCGCCCCATCGGCCGCGCAGGGCCTGTTGGTACTCGCGGCCATGGCCGGTGGAGCCGCGATGATCGGGCACCAGGATGTTCCAGCCACGCGACCGCCAGAACGCGATGCGCGGCAGGAAGCCCACCGCCCACTGGTCGCTGGGGCCGCCGTGCAGCCAGATGATCAAACGGCCCTGTGGGTCGTCGGCCGCGTACAGGCGGGCGTGCACCACCCCGTCGGCGGTGTCGATCTCCACTGCCATCGGCTCGGCCAGTTCGTCGCGCTGCCACTCCGGCGAGGGGCCGACTGCCACCACTGTGCGCTGCCATGTGCTCGTGTCGTAGTACACGACTTCGGTTGGCGTGCGGGCCCCACTGCGCAGCGCCGCCAGCCGATCACCCTGCCACGACAGCTGGGCATGCACGCCACGGGCCACCTCGCGCACCTCACCGGCAATGCCGCCGCTGATCGTGGCCACGCACAGCCGACCGAACCCGTGCTCGTTGCGCGTGAACGCGAGGTGGCCGCCGTCGGGCGAGAACACGTACGAGCACTGCCCCGGACCCCAGGTCGGGCCGGCGTGCTCGAACGGCTCGGCCACCACCGGGCGGTCGCCCACCCAGACGTTGAGCCAGCCGTCGTCGTCGCGCACCCACGCGATCGTGCCGTCGGGCAGCACCCGCGGCTGCTGCACAGAGCCGGCCGGCCGCAGCACCTCGGCGATCGCACCGCCGCCTGGCAGAGCCGCCCGTTGCACACGGCTGTGGTCCCAGGGCATGTCGGGCACGTCCCATGCATGCCACACCACCGAACTGCTGTCGGGGGCGATGCAGGGGTCGAGGCAGAAGTCGGCGTCGCCGGCGTCCAGCCGTCGCACCACACCGGTGCGGCAATCGCGGCTCAGCACCTGCGCCTGGTCCAGCACGTACACGAGCGCGCAGCCGTCGGGCGCCAGTTGAGGGTTGGAGATCGCCCGCTCGGGCCCGTGATCGGTGAGGCGCACCGAGGGCCCGCCGGCCAATGGCTGCTCGTGCAGGTTGCCGTCGACCGCGACGTACACCACGGCCGGACGGTCGGAGCGGAAGCACCAAGCGCCGCCCCCGGTGCCGCGGCCCGGCCGCAGCGCGGGGTTGGTCGCGATGGCCCGCTCGCCGCCGGTGGCCAGCGTGTGCACCACGAGCGTGGCGGTACCTGCGACGGCGACGGCGTAGACCAGCACCTCGCCGCCCGGCGCCAGGCGCGGCTCGCTGAGGTCGCGGCCTGCGATGCAACGTTCGGCCGGGATCGGTGCCATACGGGCGCACAGTACCGCTCTGCGCGGTCGCATGGTCCAGGCCGGCGCGATTAATTCGTTGGACATCCCACGGTCACGTCGGCCATGCTGACCGCCGTTCGCCCGACCACCCAGGAAGGAGGTGCCCCATGCAGTTGTCCACACTTTCCGGCCTGATGGACGCGCGCCTCCCCGGTGGCACCGAGCTCGCCGTCGCCTGACGCGTAGCCCCCGCCCGCACGTCGCGCCCGCAAATCGCCTTCCCCGCGAACTTAAGTTCGCGCGGTGGCCGGGGGCTTTGCGGCGTGGCAGACCCCAGCTCGGCACTACTGAGTCCCGCCGATCCTGCGCGTCGTTCCTTCGGACCCCACGTCCCCACCCACCCACGTCCCCCCACCACACACAGGCCGATCCCGGCCCACTCACACAAGGACATCCCATGTACAACCACTCACACCCACTGATGCACCAGATGGTGCGCGATCGTCATGATCACCTGCGTTCGATCAGCGACCGGGGCCGACTCCGCAGGGAGCAGCCGCCAAGCCGCGACCGCAGGCGACATCGACGATCCAACTGACCGCCGCGCGGCCCTTCCTTGGGGCCGCGCGGCGTCCCAGCCACTACGGTTGGGGGTGATGATCGCCAACTCGCAGAAGCCCGACCGCAACCTCGCCATGGAACTCGTGCGCGTCACGGAGTCCGCCGCCCTCGCTGCCTCCCGCTGGGTCGGGCGTGGCGACAAGATGGGCGCCGACGGCGCCGCGGTCGATGCCATGCGCACCGTGCTCAGCACCGTGCCGATGGATGGCATCGTGGTCATCGGCGAGGGCGAGAAGGACGAAGCCCCGATGCTGTTCAACGGCGAGCGCGTGGGCGACGGCACCGCCCCGCTCACCGACGTCGCCGTCGACCCCATCGACGGCACCACGCTGACGGCACTGGGCCGGGCCAACGCCATCGCCGTCATCGCGGTCAGCGAGCGGGGCACGATGTTCAACCCCGGCCCATGCGTGTACATGCACAAGATCGCAGTGGGCCCCGAGGCGGCCGGCTCCATCGACATCACGGCCACCCCCACACAGAACCTGCGCTGGATCGCGAAGGCCAAGGGCGAGGCCGTGCGCGACCTCACCGTCGTCATCCTCGACCGCCCCCGCCACGACGACCTGATCGCCGAGGTGCGCGCCAGCGGCGCGCGCGTGAAGCTGATCACCGACGGCGACATCTTCGGCGCCATCGCCACCTCGTGGCCCGAGGCCGGTGTCGACGTGCTGTTCGGCATCGGTGGCACTCCCGAGGGCGTCACCGCCGCCGCCGCCCTGAAGTGCATGGGTGGCGAGATCCAGGGCCTGCTCGCCCCGCGCAACGACGCCGAACGCGATGCCGCCATCGCCGAGGGCTACGACCTCTCCGCGGTGCTCACCACCGACGATCTCGTGCAGGGCGACAACTGCTTCTTCGCGGCCACCGGCGTCACCGACGGCGAGCTGCTGCGTGGCGTGCGGTACATCCACGGGGCAGCGAACACGCAGAGCTTGGTGATGCGCTCGCGCAGCGGCACCGTGCGCATGATCGACGCCCGTCACCGCATCGACAAGCTCGCCTCCTTCGCCTCCGTCGAGTACTGAGGCGTTCGCGCCGGTTCAGCTGCGCTGCACCAGGCCCGACAACCGGCGGGCGATGCCACGCGGCGTGAACCCCGACGCGGTGGCCAGGCCCTTGTACAGCAAGCCAGGCACCGACAGCGCCTTGCCTTCGGCCACGTCGCGCAGGCCGGCGGCGGCCACGTCATTGGCCTCCAGCCACAGGAACCCCGGGTACTGGGTGGCGTACGCCTCGGTGTTGCTGACGCTCTGGAACTCGGTGCGGGTGAGGCCCGGGCACAGCGCCGTCACGTGCACACCGGTGCCACGCGTCTCTTCGTGCAGGCTCTCGGTGAGGCTGGTCACGTAGGCCTTGGTCGCCGCGTACACCGCCAGCTTCGGTGCCGGCTGGAAGCTGGCCACGCTGCTCACGTTCAGCACGTACCCCCGACCGCGGGGCACCATCACCTTCAGCGCCGCCCAGCTGAGGCGGGTCAGGGCAGCGATGTTCAGCTGCACCTCCTCGTTCAGCCGGTCGGCATCCAGTGTGTAGAACTCGCCGGAAGTACCGAAGCCGGCGTTGTTCACCAGCAGATCGATCGGCCGGGCCTCGTCGCCCACCCGGGCCACCACCGCGGCCAGGCCTTTCGCGGTGGTGAGGTCGGCGGCCAGCACCTCCACCGTCGGGAAGCGCTCGGCCAGCTCCTGCAGGCGCTCGCGCCGTCGGGCCACCACCACCGTCGGGATCGCGGCGGCGCCGAGCAGCTCCACCATCGCTTCCCCGATGCCACTGGATGCACCGGTGACGAGGGCGGAGGTGAAGGGAAGCGTGGTGGCCATGGCTGCAGGCTACGGCCATGTGCGGCCTACCATTGCGGCGTGCGGACCACCTCAGCCTCCATCGCCCTGCTCGTTGCCACAGGGCTGCTGGTGGCCTGTGGCGACGGCATCGACGAGCGCTACGACGGCGCCGAGCCGGGGGCGGCCGTCGAGGCACCGACCACCACCTCCACGGCGCCGGAAGAGCTTCCCGAGTTCGAGGTGGAGCGCTTCGATCTCGAGCTCGACGACAGCCGCGCCACGTTCAGCGGCGTGCGCAACATCGTGCAGCTCGACGACGGCTCGTGGCTGTTGTCCGGGTTCGACAACCACAGCGATCTCTCGCAGCCAGAGCCTGGAGCGGTGTGGCACAGTGACGATCTGCAGCAGTGGCAGCGGATCGGCGAATCCATCAGCGAGGCCGACAACCAGCAAGTCATCGACACGCTCGTGGCCGTCGGCGGCACCGTCATCGCTGCCGGCAGCGACTACGAGCGGTACGGGCCCGACGGCGGCGGCGAGGTCGCCGACGCCGCCGTCTGGATCAGCACCGACGACGGCCGCACCTTCGACCGGGAGCTGCTCAGCGTCGACGCGTCGGTCGACGGCGCCGCAGCGTTCGGCGACGAGGTGTGGGTGTGGGGCTTTCAGTTCGACGACGACCTCATCGGTCACGGCCAGATCTGGCGCTCGGTCGACCAGGGCGCCACGTGGGCCGAGATGTCGCCCTCGGCCGCACCAGGCCCTGGGCTGGGGGTCGAGCGGCTCGGCCCGATCGTCGACATCGTGCAGTGGGGCGACAGCATCGTTGCCGTCGGCATCCAGACGGACACCGACCCGGAGGGCGGGTACCCGCTCGACGACGTGGCCCTGGGGTCGCCCACCGTGGCGTGGGAGCCGGTCGATGTCGGCATCTGGTACTCCGACGACTCGGGGAGCAGTTGGCGCGCGGCGGCGCCCACCGGCGTCACCGGGGAACGCGGCGCGCAGCTGCCCATCGACGCGATCGTGGTCGACGATCAGCTGGTGATGCTGGGCGCGGCCGGGCAGGTGGCCGACCCGATCGACTTCACCGACTTCGACCCCGACAACCCCGACGACTTCGAGTTCGAGTTCGACGCCGATCGCTTCATCCCCACGATCTGGGTCTGCGACCAAGCGCTGCAGGCCTGCGCGGCCACCCCGTTGCACGAGACCTCGTTCGATCGCGTCGGAGGCGCCCTGGTGGAGGCCGACGGCGTGGTGGCGGTCGGCGTCTCGCTGGTCGACTTCGATCAGTCGCAGGGCCCCGACCTGGGCGGCTGGTTCCGCCCGTCCACTGGCCAACTGGAGGTCAGCGTCCTCTCCGAGGTGGAGCAGGTGGGCGCGTTGACGGTCGTCGATGGCACGCTGTACCTGTTCGGGCGCAACGTGAGAGGTCGCGTGATGACCGCAGCCACCACCGATCTCCCCGACTGAACGCCCGGCTCACACGGCACCCACACGGCACCGACAGCGAACGGAAGCGTCAGTGCAGGCCCTGCGGGGTGCCGGCGAGGCCACCCGAGGCGTTGAGGCGGGCGTGCGCCCGGCTGAGCGCGGCCGCCGCTTCGGCGTCGTGCTCTTTGCGCAGCAGCTCTTCGGCAGCGTCCTTGGCCTTGATCGCCCGATTGCGGTCGATCTCCTCGCCGAGCTCGGCGATGTCGCTGAGGATGCTGACGGTGTTGCCGCTGACCTGCACGAAACCACCGTGCACCGCCACGTCCATCACTCTGCCATCGGCCAGCGTGATGCGGGTGTGGCATTCGGTGAGCGCACCGAGGAACGGCGAGTGACCGGGCAGGAACGCGATCTCGCCGCCACCGAGGGTGCGCGTGATGACCTGTGTGGCCTCGCCGGAGAAGAGCACCTTCTCCGGCGACACCAGCTCGACCTGCATGGTGGCCATGGTCAGGCTGCGCCCTCTTGCAGCGCCTTGGCCTTGGCCAGCACCTGCTCGACGCCACCGACGTTCAGGAACGCCTGCTCGGGCACTTCGTCGAGCTCGCCGTTGACGATCGCTTCGAAGCTCTCCACGGTCTCGGCGACGGGCACGGTTTCGCCGGACACACCGGTGAACACCTCGGCCACGTAGAACGGCTGGCTGAGGAAGCGCTGCACCTTGCGGGCACGCGACACGGTGAGGCGGTCCTCCTCCGACAGCTCGTCGAGACCGAGGATGGCGATGATGTCCTGCAGCTCCTTGTAGCGCTGCAGGATCTCCTGCACGCGGCGGGCCACGTCGTAGTGACGCTGACCGACGACCTCGGGCTGGAGGATCGTCGAGGTGCTGGCCAGCGGGTCGACGGCCGGGTAGATGCCGAGCGAGGCGATCTGACGGCTGAGCTCGGTGGTGGCATCGAGGAAGGTGAAGGTGGTGAACGGCGCCGGGTCTGTGTAGTCGTCGGCGGGCACGTACACGGCCTGCAGCGACGTGATGGAGCGGCCGCGGGTGGAGGTGATGCGCTCCTGCAGCTGGCCCATCTCGTCGGCCAGGGTGGGCTGGTAGCCCACTGCCGAGGGCTTGCGGCCGAGGAGGGTGGACACCTCGGAGCCGGCCTGCACGAAGCGGAAGATGTTGTCCACGAACAGCAGCACGTCCTGGTTCTGCACGTCGCGGAAGTACTCGGCCATGGTGAGGGCCGAGAGGGCGACGCGCAGGCGCACGCCCGGCGGCTCGTCCATCTGGCCGAAGACCAGGGCGGCCTTCTCGAACACGCCCGACTCTTCCATCTCCAGCATGAGGTCGGTGCCCTCACGGGTGCGCTCGCCGACGCCGGCGAACACCGACACGCCACCGTGGTTCTGCGCCACGCGGCGGATCATCTCGGTGATGAGCACGGTCTTGCCCACGCCGGCACCACCGAACAGGCCGATCTTGCCGCCGGCCACGTACGGGGTGAGCAGGTCGATGACCTTGATGCCGGTCTCGAAGATGCGCTTGCTTGGCTCGAGTGCGGCGAAGTCGGGGGCGGGACGGTG
>JAUSLQ010000114.1 GCA_030645675.1 Actinomycetota bacterium
CGGCAGCCTTTTCGGTCGGACCCGGACGAGCCGGGCATCTGGTTTACACACGCAAATGCTCCGCAGGCCAGACGGCCGGCGGAGCACCGGATTGGGTTGTGCCGGGTGGTTCCCCGACCCTGCGAGCAGGGCTGGGGCGCACACGGACATCGATTGCCGCACGCCGTCTGGCGCACACGAACATCAAACCCTACCGGCTGCCAGGTACGACTGCCAACCCCGTGGGCAAAGCGTGGCGTCAGCCCCGATCAGCCCCGATCAGCCCCGATCAGGCGCAACCAGGTTCGTCGTCAGCCGTGGGCGTGCCCGGCGTGGGCTGCAGGATCGTCGTCGTCCTCGTCGGCGCCGAACACCTTCGGGAACTTCAGGCTGGCCCACATCGCGAGGCCCAGCAGGGACACGATGACGGCCAGCGAGACCAGGGTGTCGATGTGGAACCAGTGGCTGATCGACATCTTGATGCCCACGTAGACGAGGATGATGCCCAGCGCGTGGCTGAGGAAGTGGAACTTCTCCTTGGCGTTGGCCAGCAGGAAGTACATGGCCCGCAGGCCCATGATCGCGAACGCGTTGCTGGCGAACACCAGGAACGGCTCGTTGGACACGGCGAGGATGGCGGGCACCGAGTCGACTGCGAAGATCACATCCGTCAGCTCAACGACCACCAGCGCGGCCAGCAGCGGCGTGGCTGCCCGCTTGCCGTTGATGCGGGTGAGGAACTTGTGGCCATCGAGCTCGTCGCTGACCGGCATCACCCGCCTGAGCAGGCCGAGGCCGGCGGTGTGCTCCTTCTCGCCTTCGTCGTTGCGGTGCTTCAGGATCTTCAGGCCGGTGACGATCAGCAGCGCACCGAACACCAGCAGCACCCACCAGAACTTCGAGATCAGCGCAGTGCCGGCCCAGATGAACACACCGCGCAGCGCGAGGGCGCCGAAGATGCCCCAGAACAGCACCCGGTGCTGGTACTTCAGCGGGATCTTGAAGGTGGCGAACAGCATCGCCCAGACGAACACGTTGTCGACGCTGAGCGACTTCTCGATGACGTAGCCGGACAGGTACTCGGTGGTCGCCTTGCCGCCGAATGCAAGGGCGATGACGCCGGCGAAGGCGAGGCCGAAGGCAACCCACACCAACGACTCGGTCAGTGCCTCACGCGGACTGGGCTCGTGATCGTCGCGATGGCGGAACAGATCGGCGGCCAGCATCAGGCCGATCAGGCCGGCGAGAGCCAACCAGGCCCAGGCGGGAACATCGAGGTCGACGAACTGGTCGCGGGAGCCTGCCCGCGAGCCGAAGGGGGCGACTGACGTGAACATGTCGAGAGGTTAGGCGCCCCGAACGCCACCGCCACGACGACCTCGACGAGTTTTCGAAGTGTTTTCTTTCCTATCCCGGCCAGTGTGGTTGCGCCGCGCGGCCGCCAGAAGGTGAGAACCGCCTGGCGTCCGGGCGGCGAAGAGCCCGCACTCAGCGGCGGGTACGCTGCCGTTGGGATGGACACCGAGGGTGAGCAGCTCAGCGAGCTGCGCGACGAGCGAGCACGGTTGGTCGCCCGGTTGGTGCGCGCCGAGCAACAGCTGGCGGCCGAGCGCGTTCGCCGCCTGGCAACTCTGCAGGAGCTCGACGCCGCGCGGGCGAGCACGGCGACGGCCTTGGCGGCAGCCGCGGCGGCCCGCGACTTGCTGCGCAACTGGTGGGCCGGCGAACCGGCCTCTCCCTCGGGCGCGCTGACAGAGGACTCGCTGGTGTGCCGCGTCGCCAGGTCGGGGCTGTTCGACGCGCAGTGGTACCTGGCCACGTATCCCGACGTCGCCGTCGCCGGGGTGCAGCCGGCCACCCACTTCGTGTGCCACGGTGCCGCCGAAGGCCGCTCCGGCGGGCCCGCGTTCGATGACGCCTACTACCTGGCGGCCAACCCCGATGTCGCGGCGGCAGGCCTCCACCCGTTGCTGCACTTCCTGCAGAGCGGGTGCCTGGAGGGCCGGCTCCCTCGACCCGTGGCCCCGGCTGCGGCCGAGCCGTGAACCAGATCAGCGGCGGCCTGGTGGCCGACCCGGCGCGCCCCCGCGTGCTGGTGGTGGGGCATGCCAGCGGCGCCCACCTGTTCGGAGGTGAGCGCAGCCTGCTGCAACTGCTGGAGCTGTTCGGCGACATCGGCTTCGACGTGGTCGTCGCGCTGCCGCCTTCAGAGAACGGCGAGTACCTGTCGGCGGTGATCGATCGCTGCACGGAGCTGTGCCTCACCGCGATCCCGCCACGTCTGCCGCACCAGTCGGTCGACGAACAGGTGGTGGCCACGTTCGCTTCGATCATCACTCGTCACGGGGTGGTGGCCGTGCACGCGAACACGATCGTGCCTCGCGAGCCGCTGATTGCGGCCCGGCGGTGCGGAGTCGCGGCGGTGGTGCACGCACGAGAGATACCGGCACACGACCCCGAGCTGAGCCAGTGGCTGCAGGCAGCCGCCGGCGACCTGGTTGCGTCCGTGCTGGCGGAGGCGGATTACGTGGTGGCCAACTCGTTGGCGACGTCCCGGGCCTACCCCCTCCCGGGCAGAGTCGCGATCGTGCCGAACTTCGTCGACATCCACGAGTTCGATCGTGTCGACGCCCACGACGCACGTGCCGGCAGCGACGCAGCGCCACGCGTGGCCCTGATCGGCAGCACCACAGAGAAGAAGGGTGTGCGCGAGTTCGTCGATCTGGCTGTGCTGCTGGCCACGCTGACCGACGCCCGTTTCGTGATCGTCGGACCCGACTCTCCCCTGACGCAGCAGCTGCAGGCCGAGGGCCTGCCACCCAACCTGCATCTGGCCGGCTATGCACACACCCCCGCCGCGGCCCTCAGGCAGGCCGACATCGTCGTGAACCTGTCGCACTGCGAGGAGTCGTTCGGGCGCTCGCTGATGGAGGCGATGGCCGCCGGCCTGCCCACGGTCGCCTTCGCACGGGGCGCGCTGGTCGAGCTGGTGGCGGAGGGAGAGACGGGCTGGCTCGTGCCACCCGACGATCTCAGCCTTCTCGCCCACCGCGTGCTGCAGCTGTGCCGCGACCCTCAGCTGCGCAGCCGGATGGGTGCCGCCGGGCGCCGGGCAATGGCGCAACGCTTCACCCGACAACACGCGGCAGCGGCCCTGCGCGTCGCGTACCACGCGATCCTGCCCGGTGAGCAGGCCAGGCGGCAGGCTGCCAGCGACATCGTCGTGCGACTGCCCATGGCCAACCGCAGTCATCACCTGCATCAGTTCTTCGTCGGCAACCGGGCAAGCTTCGCCCACGTGTCGGCGGCTGCGCCTGATCGGGCGTTGTGGGGCGGCGCTGCAAGTGCGCCGCCACCGACGTCAGAGGTAGTAGCCCGTGATGTCGATGATGAAGTGGGTGCCGGCGCCTGCCGGGCCGCCGCAGATCACGGTCACCTGGCGTGAGGCATCGAGCCCGATCATCCCCGCGTTGGCGTGCGCCTGCCCGGCGCCGAACCAGTTGATGTGCGACGCGTGGGCCACGGCATCCGTGCCCGGGTTGATCGCCAGGTTGCCGGAGGCACCGGCCGTCGCCGCCACGGTCATGTTGAACATCACCGCGGTCGCACCGGCCGGCACGACGTCGACCGTGGTGACCGCGCCGGTGTCGGGGTCGCGTTGGTCCTTCACCGTGATCAGACGGCTGGCACCAGTGCCGAGCACGCCGTTCGCCATCGGGGTCATCGTCTTGCGCGAGTCGTACACGCGGGCCGGGGAGATGGCGTGCAGCGCGCCCGCGGTCGAGGCGCCACCGATCTTGCGCCACGTGCCCACGTCGGTGTCGTCGCCGGCCACGCAGACCCAGAAGCTGCCGGCTGCGTCACGGATCACCTCTCCCGCCACGTACGTGCCAGCGGTGGGCGGCCCCTCGGTGGTGTGCTCGATCAGCCACAGCCGGCCCGTGCCGGAGCAGCGCAGGTCGGTGCTGGTCGTGGAGATCGCTTCGACGCCGCTGCTGGCGTCGGAGAACCCGGTCACACCGGTGCCGCTGGGCGAGTAGCCGACGACGCCCGCCGCCGAACCCTGGCCGTCGACGCCGGTGCCGCTGATCACCGACACGGGCGCCACGCCGGCCACGCCCTGTACACCGGCACCGCCGTTCGACGAGCCCTTCAGCCCGATGACGCCTGCCTGGTTGCCGACCGCCTCGATCGC
Source organism: Actinomycetota bacterium (assembly GCA_030645675.1). Taxonomy (GTDB): domain Bacteria; phylum Actinomycetota; class Acidimicrobiia; order Acidimicrobiales; family Ilumatobacteraceae; genus UBA668. Next base: position 4,175 of record JAUSLQ010000114.1, read on the forward strand.
CGGGACCGCACCCGACGTGCTGACCCGCAGCGCCGACCCGGTGAGCTCCGTGAGCGCAGTGCCCGCGTTGCTCTGGCCGATGACCAGCGAGTTGCCGTCGGCGGCATGCGCTTGGCCTCCGGCGACGATCGTGGTGGCGACCATGCCGGCGGCGGCCGCCCCGGCCAGTCGCAGCAGATCGCGGCGGCCGGCCACCTTTGGTTCACTCGGCTCGGTGGTTGCAGCGAACTCGGACATGGTACGAAACCCCCCGCTCGTGACAGCGCCGACGCCGGCGCTGTCGCGGACGCTACCGCGTCCAGTCAAGCGCGCTGAACAGTGGCGCCTCCGACCCGGCGTCGGCGGCGAGCGTCAGTCGGCCGGCCGGGTGACCAGCGTGGCGGTGACGGTGAGCGCCTGCCCGTCGCGGCGCACGTCGATCACCACCTCGTCGCCCGGCTCGTGGTCGCGGATGACGGCCTTCAAGCCCGCGGCGCCGGAGACCGCCTCACCGCCGAAGGCGACGATCGCGTCGCCCACCTCCAACCCGGCAGCTTCTGCGGGCGAGTCGGGCTGCACCTCCGACACGAGCGCACCGCTGCCCCCGTCGGTGCGCTCGCGCAGGCCGACGCCGAGGTAGCCGGCGGCCGGCGGGCCGCTGCCGACAGAGGCGCGCAACATCTCGACGGTGGGCAGGAGTTCGGCGTTGGAGATGGCGAACCCGAGGCTGTTGGCGGTGGTACCGATGTCCGCCAACGCCACGAACGTGACGATGCCCACCACCTCGCCCAGCGAGTTCACCAGCGGCCCGCCGGAGTTGCCCGAAGAGATCGGGGCATCCGTCTGGATCAGCCCCTTCAGCGCCATCGTGTCGTCGGCGCTGGTACGGCCCAGCGCGGAGACGATGCCTGCGGTGACGGTGGGGTCGCCGTCGAGATCGAGCGCGTACCCGACCGCGACCACTTCGTCGCCCACTCGGATGTCGGCCGGGTCGGCGAACGTCGCCGCCTGCAACCGGTCGGCGTCGATGCGCAGCAGGGCCAGGTCGCGGCTCTCGTCGAGGGCGACCACGGTGGCGGCCCGCGGCTCGGTCTCGCCCGCCACCCGCACGTTGACCGCGGCCGCCCCGTTGACGACGTGCGCGTTGGTGAGGATCTCGCCGTCGGGCGTCAGCACCACCCCGGTGCCGCTGCTGCGACCGACGAGCTCGCCGGTCTCGCTGACCGCATGGATGCTGACCACCGACGGGGCGACCGTGGCCGCCGCGGCGTACACATCCATCTCGGGCAGCGGGTCCGTGCGCGGCTCGGCGCGCACGAGGCCCAAGGTGGAGGCGGTGCGTGCCGGGCCGCGCTCGTCCTCGGCCAGGCGGGTGCCCACGAAGGCACCGAACAGGCCGGCGAACCAGGCGACCGCCGCGACCACCAGCGCCCATCGAAACCCGGGCCGCAGCCGGCGGGCGGGGGCGGGCAGTGGGAGTTCCTGGTCGGCGGCCTCGATGGTCACGGCGGCCTCGATGGTCACGGCGGGCTCGGCGGGCTCGGCCGCCGCGGGGCCCGGCAGCGGTGCGTCAGTGGGTTCGAGGGGTGCCGTCGTGTCGTCGATCGGCGTTGTCTATCGCGCCACGGTGGCTCGCGTCAGGTCGGGCAGGTGATCAGCGCGGTAGTTGCAGCTCGAAGCGGTCGCCCACCTTGGCGAATCCGCTGCGGGCCAGGTAGCTGCTGTGCGGCTCGGTGCCCGGCGCCGTGACGACCCGCTCGACGCCCAACCGGCGGAACACTCCGGCACCCTTGCCGTAGAGCCAGGTCGAGATCTGCGAGTCGCGGTACGGCTTGGTGACGTAGTCCAGCAGCACGTGCAGGGCGGCACCCTCCTGGCGTCCGATCAGTGCCCCGGCCGGCAACCCGTCGCGCATCAGCAGCATGGCCACCACGTCGGCGGCAGGCGTTGGCAGCTCGAAGCCGGGCTGGAAGCGGTGGACATCGTCGAGGTGGTGTCGCAGGAAGTCGACGAGGAACGGTGCGTCGGCGGGCACGACGGTGGCACCGAGGTTGCGCTTGCCGCCCAGCTCGATTCGCAGGAACCACAGGTTCAGCACTGCGATGGCGGCGTTGGTGAGCACGATCGGGACCGACTCGATCAACACTCCGTAGGCGACGAACGCTGCCGACCCCACCAGCGAGATGGCGCGCAGCCGCACCACCGACGTCATCGCCAGCGAGACCACCACCAGCGCCGAGGCGACGTACCCGATCAGTTCCGTGGTGTCCACGTGCATGCCGAGTGTCTAGCCCAGCTCCCGACCGGCCGGCAGTCGGCTCTGCGCCCGGGCGCGGAAGAGCCCGCCGGCCCGCTGCTGCGGGAGGTGGCGGGCTCTTCGGTGATTCCCCCCGGAGGGCGAGACCTGGCCAGGCAGCGCCTGGCCGGCAGATCAGCTGGACTGGATCTTGATCTCGATGTCGACGCCGGCGGGCAGCTCGATGCGCTGCAGGCTGTCGATGGTCTTCGCGTTCGGGTCGACGATGTCGATCAGGCGCTTGTGGACGCGCATCTCGAAGTGCTCGCGCGAGTCCTTGTCGATGTGCGGGCCACGGATGACCGTGTAGCGGTGCTTGTCGGTGGGCAGCGGGATCGGGCCGCGCACCGTTGCGTTGGTGCGGGTGACCGTCTCGACGATCTTGCGCGTCGACTGGTCGATGATCTCGTGGTCGAACGCCTTCAAGCGGATGCGGATGCTCTGTGCCATGTTGGTTGGTCTCTCTCAGCTCGCTCGGTCGGTCACTTGGTGATCTTGGTGACGCGGCCGGCGCCGACGGTGCGGCCACCCTCACGGATGGCGAAACGCAGACCCTCGTCCATCGCGATCGGCTTACCCAGCTCGACCGTGATCTCCACATTGTCGCCCGGCATCACCATCTCCG
>JAUSLQ010000121.1 GCA_030645675.1 Actinomycetota bacterium
TTCTTGCGCGTGGCCAGCTTCGACGGTTTCACCTTGTCGATCTTGGTGGCCACCACGGTGTGCGGCACGTCGCTGGCGCGCAGCCAGTCCAGCATCTGCACGTCGAGCTTGGTGGGCCCGATCTCGCCGTCCACCAGCACCATCACGAGGTCGAGGCCCTCGCGCTCCAGGAGATAGCCCTCGATCATCGCCTGCCAGGTGGCGCGCTCGCGGCCGGGCACCTTGGCGAAGCCGTAGCCGGGCAGGTCGACCACCGTGCCGCCGGTGGGCAGCGTGAACAGGTTGATCAGCTGGGTACGCCCGGGAGTGTTCGACACCCTGGCCAGCTGGCGGCGGTTGGCGAGCGCATTGATCAGCGACGACTTGCCCACGTTGCTGCGGCCCACGAAAGCGGCCTCGCACGGCGTGGGTGGCAGGTCGGTGTGCCGCTTGGCGGAGGTGACGAACGTCAGTTGCAGGGGCATGCCGAGCCTTCCTCTGCAGGAGGCGTCGTCGCTGCCGGTCCGTCGTGTCGCACCCGGCCACCGTAGACCGCGCGACCGGCGGCGTGGGTAACGTCGCCGCGTGCCCTTCCTGCCCCCGAACACGCACCGCGACGCAGGAGTGCTGCTTGCCACCCGTGGCGTGCGCGGCTTCGTCGACGGTGTGGTCAGCGTCTCGATCGCTGCACTGCTGCCCTTGCTGGGGTTCAGCACCCTGCGGGTGGGCGTGCTGGTGACCGGGATGATGCTGGGCTCGGCGGCGCTGACCGTGCTGGTGGGCACGAAAGCGCACGGCATCCAGCGTCGTTCGCTGCTGTTCGCCGGCTCGCTGGTGATGGTGGCCAGCGGCGCCTCGTTCGGGTTGTTCACCACCTTCACGGTGCTGTTCGTGGTTGGCGTGCTGGGCACGATGAACCCCACCGCCGGCGACGTCAGCGTGTTCCTGCCGCTGGAGCAGTCGATGCTGGCGGCGACCACACCGCCCGCCAGCCGCACCGCGCTGTATGCCCGCTACACGTTCGTCGGGGGCCTGGCCGGCGCGCTCGGCGCGCTGGCGGTGGGCGTGCCGGAAGCAGTCGCGCGGCACACTTCGCTCTCCCAGGCCGATGCGCTGCGGTGGTGCTTCGCGGTGTATGCCCTGGCCGGCGTGGTGGTGCTGCTGCTGTACCGCTCGCTGTCGGTGGCCGATGCCGCAGCGGTGCCGGCCGGTCCGCTGGGCCCGTCGAAGGCGGTGGTGTACCGGCTGGCCGCACTGTTCTCGCTGGACGCGTTCGGCGGCGGGTTCGTGGTGCAGTCGCTCCTCGCGCTGTGGCTGTTCCAACGCTTCGACCTCTCGGTGGGCGCGGCCGGCGTGCTGCTGTCGGTGACCGGCACGCTCAGCGCGGCTTCGGGGTTCGTGGCCGCATGGCTGGCCGGGCGCATCGGGTTGGTGCGCACGATGGTGTTCACCCACCTGCCGGCCAACGTGTTCCTGATCGCAGCGGCGTTCGTACCCTCGCTGCCATGGGCGATCACGATGCTGGTGCTGCGCAGCCTGCTGAGCTCGATGGACGTGCCGGCGCGCACGTCCTATGTGATGGCCGTCGTCTCGCCGGCCGAGCGCGCTGCCGCGGCCAGCGTCACCAACGTGCCGCGCAGCCTGGCTGCGGCGTTGCCGCCCACCGCCGCGGGCTGGCTGCTGGAGCGCAGCTCGTTCGGGTGGCCGCTGGTGATCGCCGGCGGCTGCAAGATCGTGTACGACCTGTTGTTGCTGGCCGGCTTCCGCCACGTGCACCCGCCGGAGGAGCCGGGGGCCCCGCCGGCCCCCGGGCCGGGTGCGGGGCCGGGTGCGGGGTCGGGCATCGCGCCAGCCGACGGCGATGGTCAGGTGGCCAGGTAGGCGTCGAACTCGTCGGTGCTGAACAGCTGAAGGTCGTGGGTGATCAGGCAACCGCAGTAGCCCGGTCGCTCGGCCAGCCACTGCAGGCCGTCGACGCCCATCACGTACAGCATGGTCGCGTACGCGTCGGCCTCGGCCAGGTCGGGGCCGACGACGGTGGCGCTGGCCAGGCCGGTCACCGGCCGATCGGTGCGCGGGTCGAAGATGTGCGCACCGCGCTCGTAGGTGCCGCTGGTGGCCACCGCCCAAGCGCCGCTGCCGTTGCCGTTGCCGCTGCCGTTGCCGTTGCCGTTGCCGTTGCCGGGGCGAGGACCGTTCAGCACCATCACCAGCGCCTGCGGTTCCTGCGGGTGGCGGATGCCGACCCGCCACGGGGCGCCGCCGTGGTTGCAGCCGTTCATCGCCACGTCGCCGCCGGCGTTGATGCAGAAGTCGTGCACACCGTTGGCGCGCAGCAGGTCGGCCGCTCGTTGCACCGACCAGCCCTTCACGTAGCCGCACGGGTCGAAGCGGGTGCCGTTCGGCGACGGCATCGACCACACGTCGAACACCCCACCCGACTCCTCGTTCAGCTCGCCACAGCGCTGCAGCACCTGCCGCACGTCGTCGCTGACCTCTCGGTCGGTGGGGGCCAGCTCGCCGCGGCCGATGCAGCTGATCGGGCTGTGCTCCCGGTACGGGCTGAACTCCTCGTCGACGTGGTGGAACCAGGCGACGAGCTCGTCGATCAACGACCGGTCGTGGGAGTCGACGATGTCGATGCTGATCGACGTGCCCATCACGGCCTCCACGTGGTGCAGGCTCATGGTCAGCCGCTGATGCCCGAAGCGGCCAGCGCCGCGTCGATCGCCGACTGCAACGACACCTTGTAGCTGTTCGTGGTGTAGGTGGCTCCGGAGACGGTGTTCACGTCGGCGCTCTGGGCGCTGATCGCCTCGCTGATCAGGGTGGGCAGTGCCCGCTGGTTGATGCTGACGCTCTTCCGGTCGCCGTCGGGGTAGGACAGGATCTGCACGTCGACGATCGCACCGCCGGAGTACACGACCTGCACCTGCACCGTGCCCCAGCGGTTGCTGTCGGCTGCACCCACATAGGTGCCGTCCAGCACTTGGCCGGTGGCGGCGGCCACGGTGGTTGCAGGGGCAGCCGTTGTCGCGGTGGTGGCCTGGGTGGCCGTTGTCGCGGCGGTGGCCTGGGTGGCCGTTGTGGCGGTCGTCGCCTCGGTCGCGGTGGCTGCCGTGGTGGATGCCGAGATCAACGGTTCGCCGGTGGTGCCCTGGGTGAGCACCACCGAGTCGGTGCTGCCGTTCTGCTGGGCGAACATGCCCGCCAGGCCCAGCGTGGTGACCGCGCTGAGGGCCAGCGACGCCAGCTTCGCGGCGCGTGCCGGCTTGGCCCTACGGCCACCCTTGCCCAGCGGAGCGGCGTTGCCGTTGCGGGAGCTGTTGCCGTTGCGGGAGCTGTTGCCGTTGCCGCGGGCGGCGAGGGCGGCGATGCGGGCGGCCGCATCGGCCGGAGGGACGCCGCTCGTCGCCGGCGGCGTTGCGGCTGTCCGGCCGGTCGGGGCCGAGCTGCCGCTGGTTGCCCGGCCGGTGCCCGGCGCCGGCGGCGGCAGCTGACGACCACCGTCGGCACCCAGCTGCTCCAGCCGCTGCTGCAGCAGCGGGTCGATCGGCTGCGAGCGACGGCCGGAGGGTTTCGGGGTGTTGCGAGGGGTGTTCATGACGAGTCCTTGGGGGGAGGGGTCGAGTGGGTGACGAGCGTGTCGCAGCTCAGGCCGTGGCGGCACGGCGGCGCTGGGCGATGCCCAGCAGGCGGATCGAGATGGGGTACACGGCCAGGCCGACCAGCACGGCCAGGCCGCGTGTGAAGTACAGCGACATCGAATCGCTGCCGGCCTGGTAGGCGTGCACGGCGGTCAGCACCACGGCCGGCACGGCCAGCAGGTGCACCACGTGCCAGGCCTTGCGCGGCAGGTGGCGGCGGATGCGGGCCATCGAGGGCAGCACCACGATGGCGAACAGCCAGGTGGCCACCACACCCCAGCCGATGGCCCAACCCACCGTGCTGCTGGGCACGAACAGGTCGATCAGGCGCAGGCCGGCATCGGTGTCGAGGAACGAGACCAGCATGTGCAGGCCGATGAACCCCAGCGTCAGGCCGCCCAGCCAGTTGTGCAGGGCGAGCCACCAGTTCGGCTTCAACCGCGTGCCGGTGTTGCGGGCCGAGAAGAACAGGCCCCACATCAGGGACGCCACCGCCAGGACCGCGGCAACGATGCCGGTGGAGCGGGTGAGGTACCACATCCATGTGCTCATGGCCTGCAGTGTGAAGCGCCTGCGTGAGCTGCACGTCGCGCGACGGTAAGAGTTGTGTGTGAGCCACCGCACACCGGTGAAGAGTCGTGACGCGGCAGCGCGGCCGGCCCACGGGGTGCCTTCAGGTCACACGCCTGCCAGCAGGTGGGCCACTGCCTGCTCGATCTCGGCCTCGCTGAGCAGCACCAGCTTGGCAGCGTCGCCCAGCGGGATGAAGCTGTCCTTGCTGCACACGCGCGCCATGCGCCCGGTGAAGCCGGCATCGATCAGTGCGGCCAGCACCCCTTCGGCCACCCCGCCAGACTGCCTCGTCTCGTCGACCACCAGCGCCTTGCCGGTGGCCTTGGCCTCGCGCACCAGGTCGTCGACCGGCAGCGGGCAGATCCAGCGCATGTCGACCACGCGGGCGTACACGCCGCGCGCCTGCAGCTTGCGTGCCACGCGCAACGACATCAGCAGCCCGTTGCCGAACGTGAGGATGGTCAGGTCGCGGCCGTCGCCGTAGGTGCGGGCGGTGCCGATGGGCACGTGCGCGCTGGGGTCGGGGGTGGCCAGCCACAACCGGTCGCCGGGCTGCAGCAGATCGGCGGTGTGGTAGCGGGCGATCGGTTCCACCAGCACGCCGACGGTGCCGTCGACATCTGCTGACGCCACCAGAGTGCGCAGCATCGCGGCGGCATCGTCGGGCCGGGCGGGCACTCCCACCACCACGCCGGGGATGTCGCGCAGCACGGTGAGCGAATCGTCGTTGTGGAAGTGGCCGCCGAACCCTTCCTGGTAGCCGAGGCCTGCGACGCGCAGCACCATGCCGTTGCGGTACTGGCCGTTGGAGAAGAACTGCAGGGTGGCGGCCTCGCCGCGCAACTGGTCTTCGGCGTTGTGCAGGTACGCCAGGTACTGGATCTCCGCCACGGGCAGGAAGCCGCTGACAGCCGCGCCCAGTGCCAGCCCGAGGATGCTGGTCTCGTCGAGCAGAGTGTCGAACACGCGGGCCGCGCCGGCCTGGGACAGTAGACCTTTGGTCACCCCGTAGACGCCGCCCTTGGCCGCCACGTCCTCACCGAAGACCAACATGTTCGGGCGCTCGGCAAGCAGCTCGGCGAGGGTTGTGTTGATCGCCTGCGCCAGTGTAAGTGGTGCGCTGGCCGGCGGGGTCGGCACCTCGCGCACGGCGGCGGCCACTCTCGCCGGGCGGCGCGGGGCCAGCGGCGCCATCACCTCGGCGGCGGTGCCCAGCTGCGGCCGCGCAGCCAGGTCGGCGGCCATGTCGTAGACGCGCACGCGCAGCTCGTCGTGGCGCGCGGCGAGGCTGTGCGCAGTGTGGCCGCCGCTGGCCAGCAGGCAGCGGGCGGTGGCCAGGATGGGGTCGCGTTCGCTGTCGGCGCGCAGCTCTGCCGGTGTGCGATACGCGGTCTCCACGTCGGTGCCGGCATGGCCGCCGAAGCGCACCGTGCGCAGGTGCAGGAAGGCCGGCATGCGGCGCGTGCGCACCCACTCGCCGAGCTCGGCGGTGGCCTCCAGCACACCCTGCGGGTCGGTGCCGTCCACCGATACGTAGCGCAGATGCGGGCGCTGCCCGTACGCGCTCTGCACCCAACCGGCAGGCGTGCGCACGCTGATGCCCAGGCCGTTGTCCTCGCACAGGAACAACAGCGGCAGCGGCAGGCGCTGGTGGGCGCAGTGCAGGGCAGTGTTGATGGCCCCGGTGGCGACCGCATGGTTGGCACTGGCATCGCCGAACGAGCACACGGCCAGGGCGTCGGTGGGCCATGGCGAGGCCACGCCCAGGCGGGCGGCGCGGCCGATGGCGAAGGCCACCCCCACCGCGCGCGGCAGGTGGGAGGCGATGGTGGAGGTCTGCGGGATGACGGCCAGGTCGTGGCGGCCGAACACCTTGTGGCGGCCGCCGCTGATCGGTTCGTCGGTGGACGCCACGACGCCCGCGAGGATGTCGTGCACCCCGCCCAGCCCGGCGCGGGCGAGGTAGAAACCGCCGCTGCGGTAGTGCAGCAGGGCCGGGTCGGTGGGCCGCAGTGCCAGCGACACGGCGGCGTTGCTCTCGTGGCCGGCGGAGCTGATGGTGTAGTAGCCCTTGCCCTGGCTGCGCAGCCAGCGAGCAGCGAGGTCGCAGTGGCGGCTTGCCAGTTGCACGTCGAACAATCGCTCCATCTCAGCCAGCCGGGCGCCGTCCGGCGATGTGGCCGGGGGTGGCGCAGCCGGCTCGGCCGTCACCCCCGGCGGGATCTCCAGCGCGCACAGCGAGTCGTAGAGCGACGCTTCCAGCGCGCTTCGTTCAGGGGTGGCCACAGGCACAGCTTGGCAGGCGCGGCCGATTCGGTACGGCCTCGGCCGCGGCCGCTGGCGGGAATCAGATGTCGACTCGGTAGCGGACGATCCTTGGGTCGCCACTCGGCTGTACGACCGCCCGGTAGCGGTTGATCAGGCTGCGCATCGGGGTGTTCTCGCGCAGCACGTCGGCGACGATCCGCCGGATGCCGCGCTTGCGGGCCAGCGCCAACAGCGCGTCCATCATCCGCGAGCCCACGCCGAGGCCCTGGTACTCGTCGATGACCGTGACCGACAGCTCGGGCGGGCCGGTGGTGTTGCCCATCCAACGGGCCACGCCGATCGGGCGACCCTCCGGATGATCGGGCAGGTGCGCGGCAGCATCGAACGCGATGATCGCCCCGTTGTGCACCCCGTCGACGTCGGCCAGCCGCTCGAGCACCGACTCGGGAAGCTCGCGCACGGCTGTGAAGAAGCGCAGGTGGCGCGACTCGGGGCTGAGCGCGTCGAAAGCCTCTTGGAAGTACCGGTCGAAGTCGGCGCGCTCGGCTTCACGAGTGACGATCAGCGGTGTGTGTTCGATGCGTCAATGATGCCGCACGCGCGCACCGGCACAGGTGCGACTGTTGGCACGTCGAGGACCGGCGGCCCGTTCATTGGGCCGCCGGTCGTGTGACGACGTGTGGTGGTGACGGCGCGCCGCGCACGCCGTCAACCGAGATGACTACTTGTCGTCGACCTTGTCGATGATCTCCTTCACCTTCTCGGCGCCGGCTTCCACCTTGGCATCGACCGAGTCGGGCGTCTTGCTCTGGACCACATCGGCCGCCTTGTCGACCGCGCCGGTGACGGCCTTCTTGTTGCCCTTGAGCAGTCCCTTGATCTTGTCGAGCAGACCCATTGTTCATTCCTCCGTAGTTGCGAGATCGCGGCGCGACACTCGCACAGTGCAGGCTACGCGTCCAGGGCCATCTCGACGCCCACACGCAGGACGAAAGCGATTCGCGCAGCGTGTGGTCGGCTAGGAAGGGAGCGTGACCGAACAGCCCGCTCCGTCGATGGGTCTCCCGCCGCCGCCACCACCCCCCTTGCCCCCCTTGCCGCCGGTGCAGGCCGTGCCGCCGGTGCTGGCCGTGCCGCCGTTGCATCCCGCCCCGCGGCGCTGGAGGCTGGCGCTGGTGGTGGGTGGCGTGGCGGTGGTGGCCGCGATCGTGTGGTTCGCCACCAGGTCGGGCGACGGCGCTGCAGGGTCCGGCTACCTGCCCGGCGGCGGCCGCCGCTGCAGGACCGCGGAGCTGGCCGAGTACGGCATCACTGCCAACGGCGTGGCGCCGGGCACCGAGACCAGCGACATGCCACTGGAGTTCGCGTCGGCCACGTGCGATGGCGGCTGGGCGGCGGTGCGCTTCATCGACTCCGACATCCCCGACGCCCAGTCGCTGTGGTTGATCGACCTCGGCAGCCATCGCGTGCGGGCGGAGATCGGCATGCCCTACTTCGTCACATCGCACGTGCTGTGGTGCCTCGACGTGCCGGCGGAGGCTCGACGCGCATTCGAAACCCAGTTCCTCGACGTCGAGGACGACTGCAACCAGACCGAGTTCAACGACATGGTGTCAACCGGCGCGATCCAGCTGCCCTGAGCGATCCAGCTGCCATGAGCGCGAATGGGGCTCGGAGCGCGAAGGGGGCCCGGAAAACGAACTCGCCGCAGGCCCGAAGGACCTGCGGCGAACCAGTGGTCGAGACCGGCGTCGATCCGGTGACCCTACGCTTTTCAGGCGTATGCTCTGCCG
>JAUSLQ010000198.1 GCA_030645675.1 Actinomycetota bacterium
CGGGTGAAGTGCATCCAGAGGTGGCGCTGCGCGGCGGCGGACAGGGCCGCGTGATGACGCAGCGCATCATCGGAGTTGGTGGACATCAGTTGCTCCGATGTTCGTAGTACGGACTACGAACATCGTAGCTGACGGAGGGGTAACGCTGAGGAGGCGTTGCCTGCTCGGAGGTTCAGCTGTCCAGCGGGATCCCGCAGGTGTCGGCGGACCACTGGTCGAGACGGTCGCTGGCCGCGCTGATCTCCTCGTCGGAGGTCAGCGCGAAGAACTCGTCGGAGCTGGCGATGGCCACCAGGTCCCAGTCGTACGAGGCCATGACGTCGATGATCTGGTGAAAGCCCTCGGCGACCGTCTCGGCATCGGCCTTCACTTCCGCCGGTGCGGCGTCTGCCAGCTCGTCGGTCATGTCGCTCATCGTGCGGAAGGCGTCCTCGATCGCAACCGGGTCGGGTGTGTCGGCGTCGAACACCGAGTCGAGGCTGTCGCCGACGTCGAGGTAGTCGCGCACCATGTCGCAGAACGCCTCCACGGAGGGGTCGTTGCTGCCGCCCTCGGTCGTCTCGCTACCGCCCTCGGTCGTGTTGCTGCCCGCTTCGGTGGTGTCACTGCCCGCTTCGGTGGTGTCGCTGGCAGCGTCGTCGGTGGTATCGCTGGCAACGTCGTCGGTGGTGTCGCCGGCAGCGCTCGTGGTGGGCGTGGCGGCAGGCGTGGCGTCGTCGCTGCACGCGGCCAGCAGCGAGGTGGCCGCCAGTGCGCCGAGCAGCAGAGTCGTGGATCGGTTCATGATGGGTCTCCCGTCTCAGGGTTGACCACGCAGCGTATTGCAGTGACACCGGTGCGACGAGGAGAGAGGGTGTGACCTCTGCCCTCGTCGCCCACGATGATGCGATGGGCTCAGCTGTCCAGCGGGATCCCACAGGTGTCGAAGCCCCACTGGTCGAGGCGGTCGCCCGCGTCCGCGATGGCGGGGTCGTCGATCAGGGCCTGGAACTCGGCCGCGTCGTCGGAGGTCATGAGCGCGGCGACGTCCCAGTTGTGCGCCGCGAACATGGCGACCATCTCGTCCACGCCGGCGAGCACGAGCTCGGCGTCGGCCTTGACGTCGGCGGGAGCGTTGGCGACGAGCTCGCCCTGCAGGCCGGCCATGGTGGTGAAGGCCGTCTCCAACGCCTCCGGGGTCGGGGTGCCGGCCTGGAAGAGGGCGTCGAACTCGTTGCTCTTCGCCTCGTAGTTGCGCACCATGTCGCAGAACGCGTCTTGTGACATTCCGGTGGTGCCGGTGCCGGCCTGGGTGGTGGGCGTGGTTGCGGGCTTCGCGTCGTCGCCGCAGGCGGCCAGCAGCGATGTGGCCGCGAGAGCGGCGCCGAGCAACAGCGTGGTGGTACGTGTCATTGAGGGTTCTCCTGTGTGCGAACTCGAACACGGAGCCTATTGCCCGTCGTCGCCCGTCGCGGATCATGTGCACGCCGACGGGGTGGCCTAGCCTGCGACCATGCTGCTCGCCCACGAACTGGTCGGTCGCTCCGACGCCCCTGCACTCGTGCTGATCCACGGCATCACCGACAGCCGGCACGTGTGGCATCCGCTGCTGCACCCATTGGTGGCCTCGCATCAGGTGCTGACGGTCGATCTGCGCGGCCACGGCGAGAGCGACATCTGCGACCCCTACGACCCGCTGAGCTACGCCGGCGACGTGGTGGAGACCGCCGCTGCGCTGGGCCTCACCAACCCGCTGGTCGTCGGCCACTCGCTGGGAGGCATCGTCGCCTCGGCTTACGCCGCCAGCGCCCCCTGTCGTGCGGTGGTGAACATCGACCAGCCGCTGCGTCTGTCGGGCTTCAAGCAGGGCCTGGCCCAGCTCGAGCCGATGCTGAAGGGCGACGACGAATCGTTCCAACAGGCGCTCGACCTGCTGTTCGGAACGCTCGAGGGGCCGTTGCCGGTGGCCGAGCAGCAGCGACTGCGCCGGCAGCGGCACGCCGAACGCGACGTCGTGCTGGGCACCTGGGCGGCAGTGTTCGACTCCACCGAGGACGAGCTGGATGCGATGGCGACGCAGCTGGCCGGCGCGATCACCGTGCCCTACCTGTCGCTGCACGGCACCGACCCGGGTGCCGACTACGCGCCGTGGCTGCAGGCGCTGGTGCCCACTGCGACGGTGGAGGTGTGGCCCGAGACGGGGCACTATCCACATCTGGTCGACCCCGTCCGATTCCTGGCCAGGCTGGCCGAGTTCGAAGCCCAGGCCGGCGGGTGAACCGACCGGCCGCGAGCGGCGCGGCCGGTGGCGCGGCCGGTGTTGCCGTCGCTGTGCACGGCTCGGTGGGTTCGATCACGCTCGATCGCGCGGCCAAGCGCAACGCCCTGACGTACGACATGTGGGTGGCCCTCGGCGAGGCATGCTCACGCCTGGCGGCCGACCCGCAGGTGCGGGTGGTGGTGCTGCGCGGTGCGGGCGACCACTTCTGCGCCGGCGCCGACATCACCGAGTTGCTGGCCCCGCGCCCCGCCCACGCGCCGTCGTTCATGGACGTGAACATGACCGCCGAACACGCGCTGGCCACCCTGGCCAAGCCCACCATCGCGTTGGTGCAGGGCGACTGCATCGGCGGTGGCGCGGCACTGGCCATCGACTGCGACCTGCGCATCGCTGTGGCCGGCGCCCGGTTCGGCATCTCCCCGGCCAAGTTGGGCATCGTCTACCCCGCGGCCTCGCTGGAGCGGGCGGTGCGGCTGCTCGGCCCGGCGGCAAAGCGCCTGCTGTACACAGCGGAGCTGATCGACGCCACCGAGGCTCATCGCATCGGCTTGGTCGACGAACTGCTGCCCGCCGACGCGGTGGATGCGAGGGTGGCGCAGCTGTGCGCGATGCTCGCCGAGCGCTCGCTGCTGACCCAGGCGGCCACCAAGGAGATGATCGCCGCCACGCTCGAGCACGGTGCGGTACCTGCCGCGCTGGCCGACCGCTGGGCACGCGAGGTGGCCGTGGCCGCCGACCCGGAGGAGGGCGTGGCCGCGTTCTCCGAGCGGCGGGCGCCACGGTTCAGCTGGAACCACAGCGCTCAGTCGTAGACCTCGGGGTGGTCCAGCGGGTGCTGCAGCCACGACAGCATCTGGCGCAGCTGGTGATAGGCGCTCAGCCTGGCCGCATCGTCGCCGTCGCGTTCGGCGGCGGCACACACGTCGTTCAGCCTGCGGGTCATCGTCGGCCCCAGCTCCAGCAGCCCCGACGCCCCTTCGCTGGCCCACCTGGCCAGCACGTACCGCACGATCGCGCCCTCGGGTACGTCGATCGATGCCGACAGGCCGCGGATGGTGCGCAGCGGGTCGACGTGCGAGTACAGCGCGATGTCGGCTTTCAGGTTCGCGTCCTTGTCGCCGTCGGGCCACGGGCCGCGCCAGCGGATGAGGTGCACCCTCGGCTCGCCGGGCTCGCCGGGCTCGCCGGGCTCGGGCTCGTCGGGCTCGTCGGGCTCGTGCATGGGCGCGACTCTACGACGAGTGCACGCCCTGCTGGCCGCCGCCGTACTGGGTCTCGATCAGCAGCACACGCGCCTGTGCGCCGGCCGGCGAACGGTATCGGTGGGGCAGGTTGGCTGGGTACGACAGGAAGTCGCCGGTGGCGAGCGTGCTGACCTCCTGGCCCACCTGCACGTCGACCGGCCCGTGCAGCACGTACAGCGCCTCGAAGCCGTCGTGCTCCCACGGCTCGAGGAACTGGGTGGCCAGCCCCACCAGCTCGACCACGTGGAACGGGGCGTCGCCGGGCAGCAGCAGCCGGCGCAACGACTCGCCGTCGGTGGCGATGGTGGGCACCGCCCCGTCGAGTGCGCGGGCCAGCGACGTCCCCAACGCGGTGGTTGCGCCGCCGAACAGCGCCTGCGGGGTGGTGGTGAGGGCGGTGGCGATGCGGTACAACGACTCCATCGACGGGCGGGCGCGGCCGTTCTCCACCTGCGAGAGGAACGGTTGCGACAGCCCCGACAGCTCGGCGGTCTCGACCAGCGTCAGTGCCAGCGCCTGCCGCCGCGCCCGGATGGCCGCGCCGGTCTGTGCCCAGCGGTCGGCGTCCAGCGCGTCGGTCATGGCCGGGGCTCGTTCAGGAGACCAGTGGCAACACGTCGTTGGCGAAGCGACCCATCTGCTCGATGGCCTTGCTGTACGGGTCGCCGGCGAGGTGCGGGAAGATCGTGAGGTACTCCATGCCCAGAAGGTCTTTGTAGTACTGCACGCCGGCAGCCACTTCCTCGGGGGTGCCGACCAGGATGGTCTTCTGCTTGATCGACTCTTCGAGCGTTGGGATCAGGCCGGGGCCGACGGGCTTGCCGTCGTCGCCCATGTAGCCGCGGCTCCAGCCGTATGGCCCGAGGAACTTCCAGAACTCGTCGTGGCCGCTACGGGCCGTGCGCATGGCCTCTTCGTGCGTGTCTTCCACGCGCACGCTGAGCACCAGCATGCGCCTCTCGCCGGGGGTGAGGTTGCTGTTGTGGTGCTGCGCGTGCAGCTCGCCGTAGCGGTCCCACATGCGCTTGATGTAGACGGGATTCTGGTTCCAGAAGACCGCGCCGTGGTCGACCATGGGCACGTAGTCGAGCGTGGGTGGGCTGGTGACGGCCTGCCAGATCTCGTACGGGTAGATCGGGCGGGGCACCAGCGTCAGCCGCTGCACGGTGGTGCCGCGGTCGGGGATTCCGGGCTGGGGCAGCTGGAAGTACTTGCCGCTGAAGGAGAACCACTCCTCGGCCAGCGCGATGCGCACGATCTCCATCGACTCCTCGAAGTACTCGCGGTTCACCTGGTCGTCGGCGGCCTGGTCGGGGTTGTCGTGCGAGCCGATGGACACGTGGAAGTCGTTGAGGTGCAGGATCTCGCGCGGCACGGTGCCACGGCCGACGCCCATGATGCCGCGGCCGCCGCTGAGGTTGTGCATGGTGGCGAAGTCTTCGGCGAGCCGCAACGGGTTCCACTGGGTGACCACGTTGGTCATCGTGCCGATCTTGATCTGCTTGGTGCGGGCGGCGATCCAGGCGGCGATGAGGATGCCGTTGGGGATGACCTCGTAGCCCTCGTACTGGAAGTGGTGCTCGGTGGTCCAGAAGCTCTCGTAGCCCAACTCGTCGGCAGCGACTGCGGCCTGGATGTACTTCTCCGTCGCATCCCAGCAGGTGGCGTTGTCGTAGTACCGATCCATCGGGTGGGGTGCGCCGGCACCCGCGTCGGGCATCTCGACACCGCCGAAGAAGAATGCTCCCAGTTTCATCTGCTCCCCTTTGTGTGCTCACGCATCCGGTGAGCGCAGGCTAGCAGAGTATTGATGACATCAATATTGCCATCATGCGCGCTGCGTGACCGCGCCGATCGCTGCCAACAGTGGCACGACCAGGATGGCCCAACGCAGTTCCACCGTGTCGGCGACCACGCCCAGTGCCAGCGGCCCCAGCGTGACCGCAGCGCCACTGGCCAGCGCGCTGTACGCGCCCAACGACACCGAGTCCAGCGAGCGGCCGGCGCGGAGGTAGAAGCGGTCCACCGTCAGCGGGTAGAGCGGCGAGCCGCCGGCGCCCACCAGCGCGAGGCCCAGCACCTTGGTGCCGAGACCGGGCCCGAAGCACATCAGGGCGGCTCCCGCGCCCGCCACCACGAACGCGACGGTGATCGTGTGTGCGCCCAGCAGTTGCAGCACCCGCGGTAGCTGCACCCGGAACAGGAACATGGTGACACCGAACACGGCGGCCATCGCCGGTGCCGCGCCCGAGGACGCCCCACCCACCTCGCGAAGGTAGGTGACGGCCCACACGCCGACGCTGAACTCGACCAGCACGGCGTTGACGATGTGCAACCACGGCACCAGCACCTCTCGTTCGCGGAAGCGGGCGAGCGAGAAACGGCCCTCGCGTTGCACCACCGGTAGGCGCACCGGTGCTCCGACCGCGACGACGGCGCCGGCAATGACCAGCGTCAGCAACAGGTACGGCGGCCGCCACGACCAACCGACGCCCAGGGCTGCACCGACCACCAGGCTGAAGCCGATGCCGGCCACGGCCGGGGCACCGTTGATGGCGGAGAACGCGACGGCCCGGTGCTCGCCGTGATGGTCGCTGATCAACCCGGGCATCACCATCACGAGCAGTGCCCCTGCCGCTCCGGCGATGGCCGCTCCGCCGAGGGTGACCGGCCAGCTCGGCCCGACGCAGAACAGGCTGACACCGGCGACCATGCCAAGTGCCGAGGCGGCGAGCGCTCGACGGCGACCGATGCGGTCGACCAGGCGGACGCCGAAGGTGCCCCACAGCAGCAGGCCGATGCCGAACATGCTGCCGTGCAGCGCGGCCAGCACGCGGCTGATGCCGAACTACTCGCGCAGCTCCGGCAGCACCAGGCCGACGCTGAGCCCGGCGACCAGCAGGCAATAGCCCGCGGCGGCGGCGACGGTGAGGCGATCCCACCGGAAGGTGTCGGGTGCGTCGCTGATGGCCGTGATCACGACATGCAGTTGTACCAACGACGCGCGCTCGAACCTGCACTGTTTCTCTGAATGGACTGGGTTTTCTCAGAAGGGACTGAGTTTCCCTGAAAGGATTCCGTGGATGCCGGACATGGACCGTTCATGAGCCGTCGGCGAACTCCGCCCACCACCATCGATGCCGCCCGGCGCGCCCGCTTCGAGGCCGTGTTCCGCGAGGTGTACCAACCGCTGCAGGCCTATGCCCGCCGGCGCGCCGACGCCGCAGCCGCCGACGACGTGGTGGCCGATGCGATGTTGGTGATCTGGCGCCGGCTCGACGAGCTGCCCAGCGGTTCCGCGTTGCCGTGGAGCTACGCGGTGGCCCGCCGGTGCCTAGCGAACCAGCGGCGCGGCGAGCACCGCAGCGCAGCGCTGGTGGACCGGCTGCACGCCCAGCGGTTGCACCCCGTTGCAGGCCCCGGTGATGCGGTCGATGCCGTCGACGAGCAACTGGCGGCCGCGCTCGCGCAGCTGGATGCCGACGACCGCGAGATCGTGCGGCTGTGGGCGTGGGAGCAGCTGCCGCCGCGCGAGATGGCGGTCGTGCTGGACATCTCCGCCAACGCGGCGGCCATTCGTGTGCACCGCGCCAAGCAACGGTTGGCACAGGCACTGCAGCGAAAGGATGCTGCCGCAGGTGGACACACAGGGGTTGGAAGCGCCAAGGAGGCAACGTGAACGACGAGGAACTGCAACAACGGCTCCGCCGCATCGACCCTGCCGCCGACGCATCCATCGACCCCGCCACCGGCCCGCGCGCCGCTGCACTGATGGAGCAGATCATGAACACCCCCTTCCCCGCCCTCGACACACCCACCCCCAGCCCGGTGCACAGCACCCGTCGCTGGCCGAAGTTCGCCCTCGGCGGCGGTGTGGCCGCCGTGCTCGGCGGTGCTCTTGCGTTCGCCACGTTGGGCGGCGGCACGCCGGCCGCGTCGGTCACGGCCAACTACACGTTGCAGACCTCGGACCCGATGGCGATGTGCATCGCGATCACCGAGTACCAACCGCCCGCCGAGATGGTCGGGTTCAAGGGCGTGGTCACCGACATCGGCGACGGCACCATCACCCTCGATGTCAGCAAGTGGTACGGCGGCGAGCCTGCCGACACGGTCGTGCTGGCGACCGACCAGATGGGCGACGTCGCCCTCGACGCCGGGGTCGTGTTCGAGCAGGGCGGCGAGTACCTCGTCGGCGTGCTCGACGGCCAGGTGCAGACGTGCGGCGTCAGCGGCGACGCCGACCCGGCGCTGGAAGCCATCTATGACGGCTGGTTCGCCGGCTGACTGGCGCGATGCCCTTGTAGGTTGGCTCGATGCTCCTCGGCATCGACACCGGCGGCACCTACACCGACGCCGTGATCTACGACGAAGCCGCGGAGCAGGTGGTGGCCACCGCCAAAGCGCCCACCACCCACCACGACCTGGCCATCGGCATCTGCGCGGCGATCGATGCGGTGCTCGCCTCGGCGGTCGTAGCCCCTGAGCGCATCGAGCTGGTCTCCCTCTCCACCACGCTGGCCACCAACGCGCTGGTGGAGGGGAAGGGTCGCCCGGTGTGCGCCGTGATCATCGGGTTCGACGGCGATGTGCTGGAGCGTGCCGGCCTCGGTGAGGCGCTGGGCGCCGACCCGGCGATCATCCTCGCCGGCGGCCACGACCCGCACGGCAACGCCGTGGCTCCACTCGACGTGGAGGCCCTGGCGGAGGCGCTGGCCGGCATCGCCGACCGTGTGGAGGCCTTCGCCGTCACCTCGCAGTTCAGTGTGCGCAACCCTCAGCACGAGCTGCAGGCGGCGGCGGTGGTGCGTGCGGTCACCGGCAAACCGGTGACGCTCAGCCATCACCTGTCGGCGCGGCTGAACGGGCCGAAACGGGCGGTGACGGCCGTGCTGAACGCGCGCCTGGTCTCCATCATCGCCGGCCTCGTGGGCACCACCGAAGCGGCGCTACTGGCCCGCGGTGTGCACGCACCGCTGATGGTGGTGCGCGGTGACGGCTCGTTGGTGTCGGCTGCGTTCGTCAGCGAGCGCCCGATCGAGACCATCCTGTCGGGGCCAGCGGCCAGCCTGGTGGGCGCCGCCCACCTCACCGGCGTGCGCGACGCGGTCATCGCCGACATCGGCGGCACCACGACCGACATCGCCGTGCTCCGCGACGGGGTGCCGATCATCAGCGCCGACGGGGCGACGGTGGGCGGTCACCAGACGATGGTGTCGGCAGTGGCGATGCGAACCCACGGCTTGGGCGGCGACAGCCTTGTGCGCCACGACGATCGGGCCGTGGGCGCGGTGCTGCGCCTCGGGCCGCGCAAGGTGATCCCCATCTGCCAGCTGGCGGTGGAGGAACCCGCCCTGGTGCACGCGATGCTGGACCACCAGCTCGGCTCACCGATGCCCGGCGACCTCGACGGGGTGCTGCTGGTCGCCGAGCACCGCCAGCAGAGGATGGCCGACCTGGAGGGTGTAGAGCGTTCCGTGCTGGAGGCGATGGGCGGCCGCGTGGCGGTCGCGTCGACGGCGCTCGCCACCATGCAGCTGCGGCGGGTGATGGAGCGGCTGGTGCAGCGCGGCGTGCTGCAGGTGGCGGCGTTCTCGCCGACCGATGCGGCGCACGTGCTGGGGTTGCAGGCCACGTACGACGATGCGGCGGCGGCGAAGGCGGCCGAGCTGTTCGCCCGCCGCCGCGACAGGTTGGGCAAGGCGATCGCCGTGGATGGGCACTCGCTCGCCCAGGCCACCATCGACACGCTGGTGCGCCGCAGCGCGGAGGCGGTGCTGGCCGCCGCGTTCGTGCACGACGGCCTGCCGGCGGAGACGGTGCACCAGCAGGTGGTGCAAGCGGCCATCGACCATCGCTTCAGCGCGGCGACGGTGACGGTGGGCCTCGGTTCGCCGCTGGTCGGCTTGGGTGCATCGGCGCCGGCCTATTACCCGATGGTGGCGGCGCTGCTCGGCGCCAAGTCACTGGTACCCGCCCATGCGGCCGTCGCCAACGCAGTGGGCGCTGTGGTGGGCCGTGTGCGGCTGTCGCACGAGTGCGTCGTCAGCGCGCCCCATCAGGGCCAGTTCTTGGTGCATGTGGCGGGCGAGCAGCCGGTGCTGTTCACCGATCTCGCCGTGGCCCGCGAGTTCGCCTACGAGCATCTGCTGGCAGCGCTGTCCACCGACATGGCGGCGGCCGGTGCGCCGGTGTTCGAGACCTCGCAGCGGTGGCGCGAGCAGACCGTCGATCTCGGTGGTGCGGAGATGTTCGTCGAAGGCAGCCTGACGCTGACTGCGAGCGGACGCCCGGAACTGGCCCACTGACCCGGCGTCACCGGGCCCAGGTGGCCCGTGGCTCAGTCGGTGTAGCGGCGCACGGTGGGCTTCTTGCCCTTGATCGTCGTCAGCTTCAGCGCGCCGATGACCTTGTCGACGCTGCGGTCGGGCACGCCGACGACAGCGAACTTCTCCGTGATCTTGATCGGGCCGATCTCGCGGCCGACGAGGTCGGTCTCGTTGGCGATCGCGCCGACCAGGTCGCCAGGGCGGATGCCCGCCGCACGGCCCAGCGAGATGTAGACGAAGCCGGTGGTGCCGCCCTTGTCGCCGCCGCCGCGGTCGTTGCCGCGCTGCGGCTTGCTGCCGGGCCGGCCCGGGCCGGCCGAGGCGCCGCCGCCGTCGGGGCGACGCTCCATGCGATGGCTGATGTCGGGGATCTCGGTCTCGTCGACCACGTTTCCGGCCAGCTCGTGGAACAGGCGGATCGCGGCCAGGGCGATGCGCTGCGGGTTGGCTTCACCGGACAGCGCGTTCAGCACCGGGTAGAAGTCGTCGAGGTCGTCGGCGGCGAGCGACTCGCGGATGCTGGCGACGGTCTGCTCCAGCTGGGCGGCGCGCAGGTCGGCGATCGACGGCACCTTCTCGATGGTGATCGCCTGCTTGGTGAGGCGCTCGATGTTGGCCAGCAAGCGCTGCTCACGTGGCTCGGCGAGCGTGATGGCCACGCCCTCGCGGCCGGCGCGGCCGACGCGGCCGATGCGGTGCACGTAGCTCTCCGGGGCGGAGGGCACGTCGTAGTTCACCACATGGGTCAGCGTGTCCACGTCGAGGCCGCGGGCGGCAACGTCGGTGGCGACCAGCAGCTCGGCGGTGCCGTCGCGCAGGCGGCTCATCACGCGGTCGCGCTGGGCTTGGTCCATGCCGCCGTGCAGCGCCTCCGCGCGGTAGCCGCGTGCGTTCATCGTCTCTGTCAGCTGATCGACCTCGGTGCGGGTGCGGCAGAAGACCAGCGCGCCACCGGGCGACTCGATGTCGAGGATGCGCCCGAGCGCCGCCGGCTTGTGGTTGCGCTGCACGACGTACGCACACTGGCGCACCTTGCCGGCGCTGGCCTTGGTGTCGCCGCGGACGACGTTGATCTTCACCGGGTCGGTCTGGTAGCGCTTGGCGATGCTGTTGATGCGCGGGGGCATCGTGGCCGAGAAGAGCACCGTCTGGTGGGCGTGCGGCACGCTCTCGAGGATGCTCTCGATGTCGTCGGCGAAGCCCATGTCGAGCATCTCGTCGGCCTCGTCGAGCACGACCATCTTGATGCCGTCGAGGTTCAGCGAGCCACGGCCGATGTGGTCGATGACGCGGCCGGGGGTGCCCACCACGATGTGTACGCCGCGGTCGAGCGCCTGCAACTGGCGGAAGATGGGCTGGCCGCCGTAGACGGGCACGCACTTGGCGTTGAGGTCTTTGCCGTAGCGGAAGAACGCTTCGCTGACCTGCATGGCCAGCTCGCGGGTGGGCACCAACACCAGGGCGATCGGCTTCGAGGCGGCGCGGCCGTCGATGAGGTGCAGCGCGGGGAGGGCGAACGCAGCAGTCTTGCCGGTGCCGGTGGCGGCCTGACCGAGCAGGTCTTTGCCGGCCATCAGGTACGGGATGGTTTCGCGCTGGATGGGGGTTGGCTCTTCGTAGCCCAGATCGTCGAGGGCCTTCAGCAGTTCGGGGCGCAAGCCGAGG
Organism: Actinomycetota bacterium; assembly: GCA_030645675.1. Taxonomy (GTDB): domain Bacteria; phylum Actinomycetota; class Acidimicrobiia; order Acidimicrobiales; family Ilumatobacteraceae; genus UBA668. The sequence continues at coordinate 11,499 of JAUSLQ010000198.1, forward strand.
GCACTGAAGCCGGTCTCGGCAGGGTCGATCGCGGCGGGTTCTGCAGCGGGTTCTGCAGCGGCGGTCTCGGTGGGGGCGGTTTCGGTGGCCACGTTGGTGGCGGCGTCGCTGTCGACGTCGGTGTGCGCTTCAGTGTTGGTGTCCGACACGGTGTCTCTCATTTCATGAATCACTCAACGATAGAGGCACGGGGAGAGAACCAGCGTGAGTGTGACCACAGCGGCGGGATGGCGGCCGCAGCGCTGTAGGGTCGACACTTGTGTCAGCTCGGGTCGTCATCACGGGTACGGGGTTGTTCACTCCGCCGCACTCCATCTCCAACGACGAGCTGGTGGCATCGCTGACCATCTCGGTGCACCGTTGGAACGACGAGCATGCGGCGAAGATCGACGCGGGTGAGGTGCAGGCCCGGCCGGTGCCCGATGCCGAGTTCATCGAACGTGCCTCCGGCATCAAGAGCCGGTTCGTGATGGAAAAGGTGGGCGTGCTCGACCCCGACCGGCTGCGCCCGCACCTGCCCCTGCGCGGCGAAGACGAGCTGGGGCTGCAGGCGGAGATGGCGTTGCCTGCAATCCACGAGGCGCTCGCCCAGGCCGGTCGCCGGCCCGAAGAGGTCGACTGCGTGATCGTCGGTTGCTCGAACCTGCAGCGTGCGTATCCGGCGGTGGCCATCGAGATCCAGCACGCGCTGGGTGCAGGCGGCTGGGCGTACGACATGAACGTCGCCTGCTCGTCGGCCACCTTCTCCATGCAGTCCGGTGTCGACGCTCTGCTCAACGGCTCGGCCGATTGCGTGGTGGTGGTGAACCCGGAGATCACTTCCGGCCACAACAACTTCGCCGCCCGCGATCACCACTTCATCTTCGGCGACGCCTGCACGGCGGTCGTGCTCGAGCGGGCCGCCGACGCCGTCGGCGACGAGCGGTGGGAGGTGCTGCGCGGTCGCCTGTCCACCAAGTTCTCGAACAGCATCCGCAACGACTTCGGCTTCCTCAACCCATCGGAGGACGGCGAGCGCGATCCTTCCGAGCTGGTGTTCCGCCAGCGTGGCCAACAGGTGTTCAAGGAGGTCTGCCCGCTGGTGGTCGGCCACATCAAGGAGCAGCTCGGAGCGCTGTCGCTGGAGGCCGCTGACGTGCGCCGCTTCTGGCTGCACCAGGCGAACCTGAAGATGAACCAGCTGATTGCCAAGGGCGTGCTGGGCCGCCTGCCCGACGAGGACGAAGCGCCGATCATCCTCGACCGCTACGCGAACACCTCATCCGCCGGCAGCGTGATCGCGTTCCACCTGCATCGCAGCGACCTGGTGGCCGGCGACGTGGGCGTGATCTGCAGCTTCGGCGCCGGCTACAGCATCGGGAGCCAGGTCGTCCGCAAGCTCTAGGCCCGCCCGCTCGCCCGCTCGCCCGCCCGACCGACCGCCCGCCCGACCGACCGACCGACCGGCATCCGGCAGCCGGCATCCGGCGAACTTAAGTTCTACGCGCGAACTTAAGTTCGCCGAGGGTCAGGTTTTGATGCGGGCGTTGGTGGGGTCGTACAGCGGCCTCAGTGAGACTGCTGCCGGGTACTCGGCGCCGTTGATCTCCACGGTCCACGAACCGTCGGCCAGCCAGGCGGGCGTGATCTCCGCCTGATGGCCTTCCACCATCGCCAGGCCGACGGCGCCGCCCAACGTGTGCCCGTACGAGGCAGCGCGGAGGTAACCGACGGCGACACCATCGCGACGCAGGACCTCGGCGTGGTACATCAGCGGTTGTGGATCCAGCACCAGCACCGACACCATGCGCCGCTCCAGAGGGCCGGCGGCACGCCGCGCCACTACGGCCTCCCGCCCGATGAAACCGCCCGGCTTGTCCATTGCCAGCGCGAACCCGAAGCCGGCTTCCAGCGGGCCGTCGGTGTTGTCGATGTCGTGGCCGTAGTCGCGGTAGCCCTTCTCCATCCGCAGGCTCGCCAGTGCCTTCAGGCCCGCGTGGCGCAGGCCGAACACCGGCCCGGCGGCCAGGATGCGGTCGTACACGTGCACCGCTTGCTCGGTGGGTACGTACAGCTCGTAGCCCAGCTCGCCCAGGTAGGTGATGCGCACACACAGCACGCGTGCAAAGCCGAGGTCGATCTCGCGGGCAGTGCGGAACGGGAAGGCCTCGTTCGACAGGTCGATGCTCGTCAGCGTCTGCAGCAGGTCGCGCGACCGCGGCCCCTGCACGTTGATCTGCGCGTAGGCGCCGGTGACATCGGTCGTGAAGGCATGGCTCGCAGCCGCACAGGCGCGCTGCAACTGCGACTCGACGTGGCGGTGTGCGGTGTCGGTGGCGACCACGAAGAACGAGTCGCCGGCCAGCTTGGTGACGGTGAGGTCGGCCTCCAGCGTGCCCCGTTCGTTGAGCCACTGGGTGTAGGTGATCTCGCCGACAGCACCGTTCACGGCATTTCCCGACAGCCGGTCGAGCACTGTGCCGGCGTCGCGCCCTTGCACCCGGAACTTGGACATGAAGCTCATGTCCATCACGATCACGTCTTCGCGGCATGCGCGGTGCTCGCCCTCCCACTGAGCCCACCACGACGGCCGGCCGAACGTCAGCGGGCCACCTTCGGCAACCTCGCCCGGCCCCGCATACCAGTCGGCGGCTTCGAACCCGCTGACGTCGCGGAAGTAGGCGCCGTGCTCCACCAGCCGTGCGTGCAGCGGCGAGAGCTTGGCGCCGCGGGCTGTCTGCAGCGCCTTGTTCGGGTAGTGGCATTGGTACACCATGCCCAGCGACTCAACCGTGCGGGTGCGGCGGTACTCCGGGTTGGCCTGGTACGGCTGCAGGCGGGCGGGGTGCATGCCGGTGACGTCGGCCCCCGGGTCGCCGTCGACGATCCAGTGCGCCACCAATCGGCCCAACCCGCCACCCGTGAGGATGCCGATCGAGTTCAACCCGGCCGCGACGAAGTAGTTGCGCACCTCGGGTGCGGGGCCGACGATCGGGCGCAGGTCGGGGGTGAAGCTCTCCGGCCCGCAGAAGAACGTGCGGATGCCCGTGTCGAACGAGCGCGGCACGCGCGACATCGCGGCCTCCACGTACGGGCCCATGCGGTCCCAGTCGGGCTGGATGGAGGTGAACGACGAGTCGGCCGGGATCGCGCCCACGTTCCATGGTGCGCACTGGGTTTCGAACAGCCCGATCATCAGGCCACCGACTTCCTCGCGGTAGTAGCCGAAGTTGGCCGGGTCTTCGATCACCGGCCACGAGCGGTCCAGGCCCTCCATCTCCTCGGTGATCAGGTAGTAGTGCTCGGCTGCCTGCAGCGGGATCGTCACGCCTGAGCGTGCCCCCAACTGGCGCGCCCACATGCCGGCTGCGTTCACCACGTACTCGCACTCGATGGTGCCGTGGTCGGTGACGACGCCGCACACGGCGCCATCGCGCGTCAGCACGTCGATCACGGACACACCCTGGGCGATGCGCACGCCGGTCTGGCGGGCCCCCTTGGCCATGCTCATGGTCGCGTCGACCGGGTTCACGCGGCCGTCGCCGGCCACGTAGAAGCCGGCCAGCAGGTCGTCGGTTCGGGCCAGAGGGAACATCTCTGCGACTTCGCGGGGTGACAGTTCCTGTACGTCGACTCCGCAGTAGCGGTTGAAGGTGGACACCCGGCGGTACTCCTCCAAGCGGCCTGCGTCGGCAGCGAGCTCGATGAACCCCACCGGCTTGAACCCGGTGGCCAGGCCGGTCTCCGCCTCGAGGTTGGCGTACAGATCGCGTGTGTACTTGCGCAGCTCGGTCGACGTCTCCGACGTGGACCCGAAGGTGACCATCAGCCCCGCGGCGTGCCAGGTGGTGCCCGAGGTGAGCTGGTCGCGCTCCAGCAGCACCGTGTCGGTCCACCCGAGGTGGCCGAGGTGATAGGCGATCGAAGTTCCGATGACACCCCCGCCGATGACGACGACGCGGGCGCGGGCCGGCGTGCCGCCAGGGGAGGGTGGGGCGGACGCGGGCTGGCTCACGACCAGTCATTGAACCACGGCTCCGGCGGCCGCCGGCCAGTTCGGTACCGCGGGTTGCGGGGCAGCGGGCGCCGGTCGTTCCAGCGTGGCCATGGTGCGGTCTATTCTCTGCGGCACCGGGAGGTGATGCGGATGAGCTTGTTCGACAAGCAGCAGCAGTTCTTCGAGGCGCTTCATCAGCAGATGCAGGCGCTGTGCCCACCCGACGACCCGCTGGTGGGTGCGTTCATCGGCACGCAGTCGAAGGCGTTCAGCAACCAGCTCTTCGGTGTCGGCGTGACGCGCAACCTGTTGGTGCTGCAGCCACTGGACCGCAAGCAGCAACCCGACGGCGCGCCGGTGTGGTTGCGCCCCGGCGACATCACCAATGCCGCGATCTGGGGGCAGGGTGGGGGTTTCCGTGAATGGATCGCTGCCGACTCCGAGTACCAGTTGCGATTCAGCACCGCCAACGGCGACAAGTACAAGATCATGGCGATGGGTGGTTGGACGATGGCCAAGGCGATGGGCGACAAGTACATCCAGGGTCTGGAAGCGGTCGCCGACTGGTTGGCCCGCTGCCAGCGCTGACCGGTAGCACCAACCAGCAGAGTGACGACCGTCACGCGTCGCGGCTGGCCTAGGGTGTGCCGCATGAAGGAGCTCATCTACC
>JAUSLQ010000150.1 GCA_030645675.1 Actinomycetota bacterium
GTACTTCGCCATGAAGCTGACCGACCGCCCGTGGAAGTGGGCGATCTCCTTCGCGGCCAGCTTGTAGACGCTGTTGCGGTCGGCCATCTCGACGGCGGTGGTGTAGTCGAGGTTGATCTCGTGCTGGCCCTTGCCGGCTTCACCCTTGCTGAACTCGACGGGCACGCCCGCAGCCTCCAATCCGCGGCGGAGGGCACCGAGGATGTACTCGTCCTTCGTGGTCTGCAGGATGTGGTAGTCCTCCAGCCACGGCGAGTGCGGCTTCAGGTCGCGGTAGCCCTTCTCGTGGGCCTCGTCGTAGGTGTCCTTGAACAGGTAGAACTCGATCTCGCTGGCCACCATCGGCAGGAAGCCCATCGCCGCCGCCTGGTCGACTTGCGCCTGCAGGATGCTGCGCGGTGCCACCTCGATCAGCCCGCCGGTGTCGACGTCGAGCAGGTCGCACATGATCATCGCCGTCTTCTCCACCCACGGGATCAGCCGCACGGTGTTCCAGTCGGCCTTGGCCAGCATGTCGCCGTAGCCCTGGGCGTAGCTGGTGAAGCGATACCCGGCCACCGGGTTGTTGTCCATGTCGCAGGCGATCAGGTAATCGCAGTTCTCGGTGCCCGCATCGGCCACGCTCTGCAGGAAGAAGCGGCCGGTGGTGCGCTTGCCGACCAACCTTCCCTGCAGGTCGGGGAACACCATCAGCACGGTGTCGATGTCGCCATGGCGGATGAGGTGTTCGAGTTCGTCGCGGGTGAGCATGCCAGGTCCAGCCATGGTGGCGACACTAGACCCGCCGCGATGCCCCGCCGAGCACGTCATCGCGCGGCGACTACGGTTCGCGCATGACCGTGACAGGCATCCACCACATCCTGATCACCACCGACGACTACCCCGCCACGCTCGCCTTCTGGCAGGGGCTGGGGTTCACGCTCGACTTCGAGACCGGCCACGGCAGCGCCAAGCTCGACCCGCCCACCGGCGGCCCGTACGTGTTCGTCGACACCGTCGACGAAGGCGCGGCGCCGGCGATGCAGGTGTACGTCGACGTCGCCGACCGCAGCGCGATCCCAGGCGAGTGGGAGGCCACCCACTGGGGCACGTTCACCCAGGCGCGCACCGACCCCGACGGCCGCACGGTGTGGCTGCAAGAGGTCGGCCACGACGGGCACTGAGTGCCCGTCGTGGGCGGCACACGGCGTCACAGCCGGCAGGTCTCGCCTTCGAGCGTCCAGTACGGATCCTCACCGCATTCGTCGGGCTCCCACCAGTAGTGCAGGCCGGCCCGGATGATGGTGACACCCGACTCGTCGGGCGGAAGCGCCCCGAGCAGTCCGAAGATCGCCTCGTTGCCGAGGCCCGAGTGCGCTGCAACGAACGCCTGGTACGCCTCGGAGGTGCGCTGGCCGAGCCGGCCGTCCGCAACGATGTCGGCCCCGTTGGCGATGAGGCCACGCTGCACGGCGGTCACGTAGTCCCAGCCGCCGAAGTACAGGCCCATCCGCCTGTCGCCTTCGCCGACCGCCGCCCAGCTGGGCACGCCGGCGTAGAAGTCGGACCCGGCTGGGTACAGCTCGAGACCGGGAATCGCCGTCTTCGCTGCGCTGAACGGCGCTCCGACGCCAACGCCGGTGTCGAGACGCACTTCGATGGCTCGGCCAGTGGGGTCGTAGAGGGTCCAGCCCACCAAGACCACCGTCTCCTGGCAGCCGTCCGAGTCGTCGCCGACGAAGGCCAGCTCGAGGTTCGCGGACGACCAGGTGACGACGAAGTGCGGCTCGCAGCCGAACACTGGAAATCCGGTCGGGCTGTCGGAGGTGGTTGCTGTGCCCAGCTCGGCGCTGACTGCTGCCACCACCACGTCCATCGGCGTGCCGAAGTCGAAGTCGCCCACGCCACCCTGCCGCACCGTGAGCTGCGCCACGACCGGGGGTGCCGTTGTCGTGGTGGTCATCACAGTGGTCGTCGGCGCCGAATCGGTCGGCACCGTCGACTCGACCGACGGACCGCCCGTCACTGCCGGCAACGTCGCGGGCGTGGTCGACGCACTCACCGTCGTCACCGTCGAGTCAGGAACGGTGTCGTCGGTCGCAACCGTCGCCGGCACCACCCGGCCCGAGTCTTCGTCGTCTCCTGTGACCACCACGACGCCCACCATCGCTGCGGCCGCAACGGCGACAGTGGCAAATGCGAACTTCCACGACCCGCTGATGGGCCGCCTGACGGGCGCCTCTCCCTGCGAGCGTGCTCGTTCGGCGTGTGCCGCCATGGCGTGGTCGGCCAGGCGGGAGAGTTGCTCCTCAATCGGACACATCGGTCACTCCTAGTTCTCGACGCAGCCGTTCCAGGCCGCGAGCAACGTGAGTGGAGGCGGTCGACGTGGCGACGCCCAACACCTCGGCGGCCTCGGCGTGGGTCCAGCCGCACCCGTGCACCAGCCACACCGCCAGCCGCTGCGACGGCGGTAGGTGCAGCAGGGCGGGCATCAAACCCGGTTCCACGTCGGGCATCGACCGCGACTCGTCGCGGAACAAGCGCACTCGCTTGCGCGGTCGCGTTCGCGACTGCCCCACCCTGAACAGGTAGCCGAGAGGATGTTCCATCTCGCGCACCCGGTCGAAGTGCTCGTACGCGTACGCCAGCGCTTCACCCGTGGCGTCATCGACACGTTGCACCCCCACCGCACCCATCAAGGCCCGGCGCAAGCCTGGTTCCACCCGCTGGGTGAAGGCTCCGAATTCTGTCTCGAGCGTCTCCACGTTGCCCCTCCACAACAGAAGAACCGCCGAGCGGCCCGATCGCGCTACACGAACGCGACGAAGTCAGGCCTTTTTCTTGGCCGGCTCTTTGGCGGGCTTCAGCACGCCTTTGGCCAGCGCTTCGTCGAGGTAGCGCTCGGCTTCCTCGGCGCTGACCTTGAGGGCCGGCGCGATCTCGCTGATCAGGTTGATGCGGGCACGGTCGTACATGGTGCGCTCGGCCGCCGACAGCGACGCATCGCGGTTGCGGGCGGCGAGGTTACGAACCACTTCGGCCACCTGGTACACGTCGCCGCTCTTCAGCTTCTCCTGATGGTTCTTGAACCGCCGGCTCCAGTTGGATGGCACGCGGGGGTCGGGCTTGGACAGCACGGCCACCAGGTCTTCCAGCTCCTCCGGGTTCACCGGCGGGCGCACGCCCACTTCACTGGCCTTCAACGTGGGCACGGAAAGCGTCATCTCGTTGATCACGGTCTTCAGGATCAAGTACTCCTGCGTGCTCCCGAACGCTTCCATCTTCTTCGTGCCAACCACGATGCAAGCACCGTGCTGCGGATAGATGACGGTGTCGCCCTTCTTGAACTTCACTCTCGACCTCACGCATGTAGGGTTCGCGGCGCCCCCAGGGGACCGTGCCAGGGTAGGCCGCGAAGTGCCTTTTCCCTACGCCGTGGCTGCCAGCACACGGTCGCGTCCCTCGCGCTTGGCTGCCAGCAGCCGCTGATCGGCCAGCCGCAGCAGCGGCTTCCACTCGCCCGCCTCCTCGTTGTCGGCCACGCCGGCGCTGAACGTGAACCACGGGATCTCCCCGCCGCCCAGCCTGCCGGCCAGTTCCAGCCGCACCCGCGACAGCACGTCACAGGCGTTGCGCTTGGTCGAACCGGCGAGGATCAGTACGAACTCCTCGCCACCGTGCCGGGCGACGAAGTCGCCGGTGCGCACGACCGAGCGCAACGCAGCAGCGAATTCGCGCAGCGCACGATCACCCGCGTCGTGGCCGTGGGTGTCGTTCAGCACCTTGAAGTGGTCGAGGTCGCAGATCGCCACAGCAAACGGGTGCTCGCCGCGGTGCAGCTCGCGGGCCACGCTCTCGATGCTGCGGCGGTTCAGCAGACCGGTCAGCGCGTCGGTCTCGGCCTGCCGCCGCGCGCGCTGAGCCTGGGCCCGCAGGCCATGCTCGCGCCGGCGCAAGAGCACCCGCAGCGGCACAGCAGCACACACCAGCACCAGCACCCCTGCGCTGGCCACGAACAGGAGCCAGCGCCCAGCAGCCGTGTGCGCCTGGTCGCTCCACGCCTTGGCCACGCACACCAGCGCGACCACCACCGCCACGTCGAAAGCCACCATCGGCCAACTGCCGCTCGCCGGATTGAACCGGCGAGGAGAGGGCTGCTCACGATCACTCACGCGCATGTGTCTTCGGCTCGCCGAGCGCCCCACCTTCGTGTTCTTGAGGAAGGCTTGAGTGGCAGCGGTTCAGCGGTGGCGTTCCTCGAAGGTGGGCGGCCCACCGGCGGCAGCTTGCATCAAGGCGACCACTGCCTCGATGCGTTCGGGCGACTCCTCCAGTCCGGCGCGCACCACCGAGACCACCAGCGAGAACATCACGGTCTCCAGCCCGAGCGCGAACTGATCGGGCTCGGCCGACGCCGGCAACAGGCCTGCGGCCTTGCGCGCGGCGAGAACGCCGCGCAACCGCTGAGTGATGCCGGCGAACAACTGATGGGCCAGCACCAGCTGCAGATCGGCGGGCGAACCCTCCACCATCACCCGCCGAGCCAACGGGTGCCGTTGCAGCCCGGCCACCAGCGAGGTCATCAGCCCCACCAGCGGGCGTTCGTCCCTGCGGGCAGCCTCGAAGATCTCGGCCTGGAGCACGTCGAGATCGGCAGCGATGGCCGCTCGCCAGAACGACTCCTTGTCGTCGAAGTAGGCGTAGGCGGCAGCCGGCGTCAGGCCCGCGTCGCGGCTAAGCTGGCTGACCGAGGTGGCACGGTAGCCATGACTGCCGAACCGATCGACAGCCGCGCGCAGCAGGCGTTCGCGGGTGCGTTCGCCCTTGCTGAGCGCACGGCGGCGTTCATAGAACTCGACCACGGTGTGAGCCTACCACCGCGATCCGATCGATTCAATGAACTGATGAATGCAGATGATTCGTTGAATCAATGCAGCCGCACAGGCCTCACTTGCCGAGAGCCAGCTTGAGCAGGTTGTCGCGCATGATCTTCTTGGTGTCCTCGTCGCTGAACCCGGCCAGATCACCGAAGTACTCCTTCGGGTCGGCGAAGCCTTCCGGGTGCGGCCAGTCGCTGCCGTAGATCAGGTGGTCGACGCCCAACTCGTCGGCGACGGGCTCGAGGTGATCCTCGTAGAATGGCATCACCCAGACGTTGTTGCGGAACGTCTCCACCGGGTCCTTGAAGTTGAACGCCTGCGGCATCTTGCCGTAGGCACTGCGCATCTTGCGGAACAGCTCGGGCACCCAGCCTGCGCCCAGTTCCAGCATGGCAACCTTCAGGGTCGGGTGACGCTCGAACACACCATGGCTGATCAGCGCAGCCGACGTGTCGTACACCGGACGGTCGGTGTGGACGCCGATGATCTCGCCGAGCGGCGACGACTTCCAGCTCTCCATCCGGCCACCCTCGCCCCAGCGCTCGGTCTGCACGCCGTAACCGGTGTCGGCGGCGTGGAAGCCGAGGATGGCACCGGCTTCGGCGATCATCGCGTACACACGGTCGTACATCGGGTCGGCGATGGAACGCTGGATGCCGGGCAGCTTCACCGGCGCCGGGCGGGCGCCGATCAGGCGGCAGCCCTGGTCGAGCAGGATCTTCAGCTCGGCCTCGGCCGCGCCCGGATCGATGAACGAGATGACACCGGCGGTGTGCACGCGGTCGTCGACATTCCAGGTCCACTCTTCGTGCATCCACTTGTTCAGCGCCCGGGCACAGGAGGCCAGCGCCAGCGGCGTCTCCCACATCATCTCTTCCAGGCCGAGGGCCAACGTTGGCAGCATCCAGACGAAGTCGATGCCCTGCTCGTCGAGCACCTTCATGCGCGGCTCCTTGAAGCGGAACGCATCGTCGAAGTGCTGCGGCGGGCCGGCGAGCTCCTTCAGCGACTTGCCCTCCGGGTTGTGCCCGCGGAAGTACTCCACCATCGTGCCGGGGCTGCCCACGGGCTCGTAGGTGGGGTTGGGGATCAGGCGGTAGAGGCGATCGTTGATCATCAGCGTCTGGCGGCCCTTGACCTCGATCAACATGAAGTTGTTGCGGTACTGCGGGTCCATGTAGTCGATGAGCGTCTGCGCGCTCTCGTAGATGTGCTGGTCGGAGTCGGCGATGCCGTAGCTGCGCTTGGAGGCGGATGGGGCGGGCTCGGTGACGGTCATGGGTTGCTCCTGACGATGGATCGGGGTCGTTACAGGAACGATGCCCGTTCCGGGCGCTCGGCGGCAGGGACCAAAGTCCCGACTTGACATAAGTGTCAAGTGCGTTCCGCCGCCAGTTCGACAGCCCTGTGGTGCCCCCGGAGAGACTCGAACTCCCAACCAACGGGGTAGAAACCCGCTGCTCTATCCGTTGAGCTACGGAGGCGTGGACGCAGCCTACGCGACAGTCCTACCGGGCGAGCAGGGTTCTGCGCAGCAGGTCGAGCGCGGAGATCACGCTCATCTGGCGCATCTGGTCGCGCTGGCCGGGCAGCCGCAGGGTGCGGGCCTGCACCTCGTCGCCGATGGCGATGCCCACGCACAGGGTGCCCACGGGCATTCCGTCCTGCTCGGTGGGCCCCGCCACCCCGGTGAGGGCCAGGGCCACGTCGGCGTGCAACGCACGTTGCGCGCCGACGGCCATCGCCATCGCCGCCGCCTCGCTGACCACCGGCCCCTCGGGTACGCCCAGCAGGCCGAACTTCACCTCGCTGGCGTAGCTGACGATGCCACCACGGAACACCTCGCTGGCCCCCGGCACGTTGGTGATCCGCCCGGCCACCAGCCCACCCGTGACCGATTCGGCCAGGCCCAGCGAGAGCCCCCGCTCGCGCAGCAACTGCAGCACGACCGACTCCATCGTGTCGTCGTCGGTGCCGAACACCACGTCGTCGACCAGGGCGCGCACCTCGCGCTCCCACTCCCCCAGCAGCGCCCGGGCCGCGCCCTGGGTGGGCGCCTTGGCGGTGAGCCGCACCTTCATGCCCTCCCACCCGCTGGCCAGGAACGCCAGCGTGGGGTTGCCCACCTCATCGAGGCGGGCGATGACCGGGTCGAGCCGCTCGTTCAGCCCGCTCTCGCTCTCGCCCCACGTGCGCAGCGTGCGGCTGACGATGACACCCGCATCGCCACCGCGCGCCAGCAGATCCGGCAGCACGGCACGCTCGACCATCTCCTTCATCTCGTGGGGCACCCCGGGAACGGCGTAGATGACCTTGGTCGTGCCGCCGATGCTGACGGGGCAGATCAGCCCGGGCGCGGTGCCGCGGGTCTGGGGGATGATCGTGGCGCCCACTGGCACCTGTGCCTGGCGCAGGTTGTTGGCCGCCATCCGCCGGCCCCGCGACTCGAACAGGTGGCGGATCACGTCGGCCACCGCGTCGTCGTGCACCAGCTCGGCGCCCATCACGCCGGCGATCGCCTCGCGCGTCAGGTCGTCGTGGGTGGGCCCCAGGCCACCGCACACAATGATCGCATCGGTGTCGGCCAGCATGCGGCGCAGCAGCGCCTGCACTCGGCCCAGATTGTCGCCCACCTTCACCTGCAGCAGGCTGTCGATGCCGGCCAGCGCCAGCTGCTCGCCGATCCACTGGCTGTTCGTGTCGGTGATCTGCCCGAGCAGCAGCTCGGTGCCCACCGCCACGACGTCACACCGCACGACTGCTCACAGCGAGAAGTCGGTGCCCGGGTCGATGACGGGCAGCGGGTCGGAGCGCCACGCCCGGTACACGTACTGGCCGCCGCTGATGAGGGCGAGCGCCACTGAGATCCAGAGCAGGCTGTTCCACAACCACTTGGCGTCCAGCGCCGTCGGCGGCATGATGGCGAAGCCGACGGCCAGCTGCTGCACGAAGGTCTTCCACTTGGCGATCTTGCTGGCCGGCACGCTGACGCCCCTGGCGCCGCCGAACGTGCGGTACAGGCTGATCAGCAGCTCGCGGCCGACGGTGATGGCAACGGGCACGATCCAGAACGTGTCGTTGGCCACCAGGATCGCCATCGCGCCGAGCACGAGGATCTTGTCGGCCAGCGGGTCGAGGAAGGCGC
>JAUSLQ010000156.1 GCA_030645675.1 Actinomycetota bacterium
GGTCGGTCGGCGGCGGGCCGTCGGTCGGCGGCGGTCGGTCGGTCACCGGCGGCCGGAGCCGACTGAGCGGGCGGAGCCGACTGAGCCCACTGAGCGGCCGGAGCGGCAGAGCCATCAGCACCCGGGCCATCAGCATCCGGGCCAGTGGCCGCGGGGGCGGATAGCGGTGCGGGGGTGGATAGCGGTGCGGCGGCGGATAGCGGTGCGGGGGTGGATGGCGGTGCGGCGGCGGGGACGGCGGCAGGGACGGGCCCTGCGGCGGGCGCGGACGGCGGTGGAGTGGCCACCACTGACGCGGTGCGGGCGCGCCCACCCAGGGCCGCGCGGCCGGTGGCCGGGTCGATCGGTGCCGGGCGAGCGGCGGGGGCCGCAGTCGCGCCGGACGCCACCTGGTGCTCGAGCCGCTCGATGCGATCGAGCAGCACCGACATGTCGACGCTGGCCGCCTCGTGGGTCAGCTGCACCAGTGCGACCTCCAGCAGCAGCCGCTGGTCGGGGGCGTGGCGCATCTCCACCAGCATCTCGCCCAACCGCTCCATCGCCCGCACGGTGGCCGCCGCGCCCAGGCGCTGGGCCAGCGCCGACACCTCGGCGGCGCGCTGCGCCGGCAGCTGCACGAGCTCGGGGGCCATCAACGACAGGAAGCAGTCGCGCTGGTGACGCACGATGTCGTCGGTGAGCGTGCGCGCGTCGCGCCCTTGCTGCACGGCCTGGGCCACCACCGTCAGCGCCCTGCCCGGGTCGTGCTCGATGAACGCCTCGACGAACTCGTCGAGCGGGGTGATGTCGAGCGCATCGCCGCCACCCGATGCCACCAGCTCCAGGGCCGAGACGGTGTCGCGGGCGGAGCCGCCACCTTGGCGCAGCACCGACTGCAGCGCCGCGTCGGAGATGTCGATGCCCGCGTCGCCGGCCAGCCAGCGGATGTGCTGCTCCATCACGTCCATCGGCAGCAGGTGGAACTGCAGGTGCTGGGTGCGGCTGCGGATGGTTTCGCTGACCTTCTGCGGGTCGGTGGTGGCCAGCACGAACACCACGTGCGGCGGCGGCTCCTCCAGCGTCTTCAGCAGTGCCGCCTCGGCGCCTTTGGTGAGCATGTGCACCTCGTCGAGGATGTACACGCGATGGCGGCCGGGCGTTCCCAGCGATGCCTTCTCGATGATGTCGCGGATGGCTTCGACGCCGTTGTTGCTGGCCGCGTCGAGCTCGTGCACGTCGAAGCTGGAGCCACGCTCGACCGCCAGGCACGACTCGCACTCGCAGCACGGCTCGCCGTCTTGTGGGTGCTCGCAGTTGAGCACCTTGGCCAGGATGCGCGCCGACGTGGTCTTGCCCGTGCCGCGTGGGCCGGAGAACAGGTAGGCCTGGCCCTCGCGGTGGTTGATGACGGCGTTGCGCAGGGCGCGCACGACGTGCTCTTGCCCCTTCACCTCGCTGAAGCGACGTGGGCGGTAGCGGCGGTAGAGCGACTGCGTGGCCATCGCTGCGACTCTACCCAGGGGGTGCGACTTGCACGGACCGCCACCTGTACGCGGGCGCGAAACACGAGGGTGGACCCCATCCGCGGGCGCGGATGGCTAGCGTTGTTGCGATTCCATGAACGCGACCCGGCTGTCCGCCCGCCCAGCTCTCGGCTGGCTCATGTTCCTGCTCACCTTCGGGTTGGTCGGGTCGCTGTGGCCTTCCACCGCACACGCCGTCGACAACACCCTCGCCAGCTCGCAGCCGGCGGCCAACGCCACGGTCGATTCGTCGCCGGCCACGCTGGAGCTCACGTTCGTGCAGCCCCTGGGGCCGGGCTCCGCCGTCCAGATGACGTGTGGCGAGGGCACGATCGTGCCGCTGCGCGACCCGCTGCTGCGCGCCGACCAGGTCACCCTGTCGGTGCCGCTGGTCGCCGCCGCACCGAAGGGCACCTGCAACGTGGGCTGGACGGTGCGCGACACCAGCCTGCAAGTTGCCGGCAGCGGCAGCTTCACGTTCACCATCGCCAGCGACCCAGCACCCACCACCACGGTCGCACCCACCACCACCGTCGCCGGGGCCACCACCACCGTCGCCGGCGCCACCACCGTGCCGGGCGCCGCCACCACGGTCGCACCCGTCGCCACCACCGCACCCTCCACCAGCGGCGGCGGCGACTCGGCCGACAGCGACGACGGCTCGGGCACCAAGGGCCCGCTCTCCCTGTTCCGCTTCGGCAGCAACCTGGGCCTGGCCGTGCTGTTCGGATCGCTGCTGCTCATCGCCATCGCCTGGCCCGAAGGGGTGGAGTACCTCATCACGGTGCGCTTCCTGCGCTTCACCTGGCTGGGCACGATGGTGTGCACGTACTTGTTCGCCGCCGCGTTGGCCGCCTTCCAGTCGGGCGACGGGTTCGGTAGCGCGCTCGTGCCCACCGGCTGGGGCAGCCTCACCGACACCACGCCCGGCAAGGCGGCGCTGCTGCGGGTGGTGTTCGTCGCCGCCAGCGCGTACGCCGTGATGCGGCCCGAACGGACCATCGACCCCGCCACCCAGCTGCCGGCGCTGGTGCCGCCCGGCATCGCCGTCGTGACGATGGCGTTCAGCCGCGGCGAGTTCGGGCCCATCGAGTACGCGGCCGGCGCACTGCACGCGCTGGCGATGGCAGTCTGGCTGGGCGGTCTGTTCCTGCTCATCCGCGTGGTGCTGGCCGGGCCAGGGGAGGAAGACCTCGTGCACGCCGTGCGCGGCTTCGCCCGCATGGCCACCCCGGCCCTGTGGGTCACCGTCATCACCGGCGCCGTCCTGCTGTTCCGGCTGGACCGCGGGGCACTGGGCACCAGCCACGGGCTGGTCGTCATCGTGAAGACGCTGTTCGTCTCGTTGATGGTCTTCGTCGGCGTCGCCGCCCGCCAGTTCATCCACCAGCGAGTGGCCCGGGTCGACACGATGACCTCGCCGCTGGCCACCCGCCTGCGGCGAGCCCTCACCATCGAAGCGCTGGTCGGTGTGCTGGTGATGGTGCTCTCTGCCTGGCTCCTGGCGCTGACGCCGCCCGGGTTGGGCTCGGCCAGCAGCGGCGCGCTCGATCTGAAGGTGCTGCACCGCTTCCAGAACACAACGCTGGGCGTGGAGGTGTCGGTCGCGTTCAGCGAGCGGGTGGGCGCCAACGACGTGCGCATCGAGGTGGTCACCGCTCCGGCCACCGGGGTCGCCGGCCTGGTGATCGACTTCATTCCACCGCCCGGCTCCACCGCCAACGGCATGACCATCTCCAAGATCCCGCTCAGCGGCACCGGTGTCGCCGTGCTGGAGAAGAGCGACGGCTTCACGCTCACCACGTCCGGCACCTGGACCATCATCGTGAAGCTGGGCGGCTCGGTGGTGGCCGAACAGGACGTGTTGGTCACCGGCGGCACGCTGGAAGCCACCACCGCCACCAGCGCGACGTAGGCCGGTGGCAGCGGCGCGCCCGCGCCTCCGCCCACTTTGCCGCGTCTCGTTCAGCTGCGGTGCACGACGCTGGCGAACGACACCGGCGCCGCCACTTCCAGCTGGTCGTAGGTGCACGACGCCGGGTCGCGGTCGGTGCGCCAGTGGAGGAACTGCGAGCCGTGGCGGAAGCGGCCCTCCTGCAGCTGCCCGAACGTCACCTCCGCCACCCGCTCGATGCGCAGTGGCACCCAGCCGAGGTCTTTGCCGGCGTTCCAACGGCTGCCGGCGCCGGGCATGCGCTGCCCCGACGCGCCGGGCTGGTCGGCCGCCTGCTGCCACTCCGCCCACTCGCGCCACGGGTGGTTCGTCATCGCGTCGTGCGTCAGCGGCTCCAGCTCGGCCAGCAGCTCGGTGCGCCGCTTGGCGGTGAAACTGGCGGCGACACCCACGTGGTGCAGCGTGCCCTCCTGGTCGAGCAGACCCAGCAGCAGCGAGCCGACGCCCTTGCCGTCCTTGTGCACGCGGTAGCCGGCGACCACGCAGTCGGCGGTGCGGCGGTGCTTCACCTTCACCAGCGTGCGCTTGTCGGGCGTGTACGGGTCGGCCAGCCGCTTGGCGATCACGCCGTCCAGCCCAGCGCCCTCGAACTCGGTGAACCACTGCCGGGCCACTTGCGCGTCGGTGGTGCTGGGGCACAGGTACACCGCTGTCGACCCGTCGCCGTCGACCCCGCCGCCGCGGGACCCGTCGCGATCGTCGGCCCCCTCGCGATCGGCCGCGTGCGCGGCCAGGGCCTGCACCAGCAGATCGTGGCGCACGTGAAGCGCCTCGGCCAGCAGGTTGCGGTCGCCCAGGGCCAGCAGGTCGAAGGCCACGAACGAGGCCGGCGTCTCGGCGGCCAGCCGGCGCACCCGCGACTCTGCAGGGTGGATGCGTTGCAGCAGAGCGTCGAAGTCGAGCCCCTGGCCTTCCCCGCGGCGGGCGGAGGTGGCGGGCACCACGATCTCGCCGTCGACCACGCACTGCTGCGGCAGCGCGGCCAACAACGGCCCGAGCAGCTCGGGGAAGTAGCGGGTGAACGGGCGCTCGTTGCGGCTGGCCAGCTCGATGGTGTCGCCGTCGCGGAACACGATGCAGCGGAAGCCGTCCCACTTCGGCTCGTACAGCCAACCGTCGCCCACCGGGATCTCGTCGGAGAGCTTGGCCAGCATGGGGGCGAGCGGGGGCGAGAGCGGCAGCGTCACGGCACCATCTTGCCCGGTTCGGAACCCTCGTGTCGCGGGCGCGACCACGGTGGCTGGTGGCCGCGGGCGCGACAACAGCGAGGCACGGCGCCGCGTCGCGTGTGACCGTTGATGCCCTCGCCCATTAGGGTTGCTCGACGTGACCCAGCCCTCTTCCGTTGACCCCATGGCCGAGAAGCTCCGCGACCTTCAAGAGCGTCGCGAGCAGGCGTTCAATGCCGGCTCACCGCGCTCTGTCGAGCGCCAGCACGAGAAGGGCAAGCTGCTCGCCCGCGAGCGCATCGACGTGCTGCTCGATCCGGGCAGCTTCCAGGAGCTGGATCTGCTGGCCCGCCATCGGGCCCACGCCGCCGGCCTGGAAGAGCGCCCCTACACCGACGGTGTCATCACCGGGTGGGGCACCATCGACGGGCGCAAGGTGTTCGTGTTCAGCCAGGACTTCACCGTGTTCGGTGGCGCCCTCGGCGAAGTGTTCGCGGAGAAGATCCACAAGATGATGGACCTCGCGCTGAAGGTCGGTGCACCGGTCATCGGTCTCAACGACGGCGCCGGCGCCCGCATCCAGGAGGGCGTGGTCAGCCTCGCCAGCTACGGCGGCATCTTCCATCG
>JAUSLQ010000162.1 GCA_030645675.1 Actinomycetota bacterium
ATGGCGTTGAGCATGTCGCGCTTGTTGATGGTGTGCATCGTGTTGTCGGCGTCGATGCGCTTCACGTACTCACGGTCGAACGCGGCGGGCATCGGGCGCACGTCGCGCAGCGCCTCGGCGATGGCTTCGATGTGCTTGCCGCCCTCGAGCACGCCGGCGCGGGTGGCAGCGACGTAGGCGTCGTCCGGGAAAGGATCCCACGCGCCGAACACGATGTCGTCGAGCGACGCGATCGGCACGAAGTCCTTGATCAGCGGGCTGCGGTTGTCGGTGCGCTTGCCGAGGCGGATGGTGTCCATCTGGGTGAGGCTGCCGACAGGCAGCGACACGCCGCGCTTCACCAGCTCGACGCCGGCGATCAGGGTGGAGGCCACAGCGCCGAGGCCGACCGTGAGCACGCCGAGGCGGCCGTTGGCAGGGGCGACTGTGGGTGACGGAGGTGTGGTCATGCCCCTCAGGTTAGGAATGTGGAGCGCTCCAATTGCCATGGGAGAGAGAGAATTCGCCCTGCATGCCAGGCAGGGCGGCGGCTACCTGCCCTCTCCCACTTCCGTCGTGGACAAACAGGGGTGGGCCAGTTCCCACGTCACCAGGCCCCTTGTACTCCGTGGGTTACGCGCGTTCAGCTTGCTTGAACGGAGGTTCCTGGTAGCCGGCTGGTGCCAAGGATCGTCCAGTCGGCATCTGGTGCCGCCGACGCGGTCACTAGGCTCAGACCGTTGCGGACAGAAGGTTGCGGCCGATCGCGGTTCAGGATCTTGCCGTCGTGGTGAACCCCGTTGAGCCGTGGCGCGACCGGTTCGGCGTCTGGCACGGGGATGATCCGGACCCCATCGAGTGCATCCGGTCGGTGCGCGGTGCGACGGTGGGTGGCTTCCACGTCAAGATCGATCTCGTCGAAGGTGGATTTCGTGCGGTGTTCGCGTTTCCCCGAGGCGAGCTACGTAGGCGATGTGTGTCTGGCGAGTCGCTCGTCGAACGTGACGACTGCGGCGGCTCGTGCGGCTGCGACGGCAAGGACGCAGCAGTCGGGCATCTTGCAGCCGGTTTCGACGCGGAGCTGGGCAAGTTGCAGCGGGTCGATGGGCGAGTGATCGACCTCGACACCGATCGCCACAAGATCTGCCCAGACCGACTCGGCGACTCGTCGACGCACCGGAGCGACCAGCACTTCCGCAGCCGTGACGGGATGGAGCAGCAGCGGTGGCGTGGCGTTGGCGAGCAGTTCAACCGCTGCGGAGTGATGTGCGTCGTACGGGTCCAGGTAGGCGATGAGCACGCTGGCGTCGACGACGATCATTCCGGCCACTCGGATCGGAGCTGCTCGAGGTACCCGGCCGGATACACACCCGGGTGGCGTCCAGCTCGATCGCGCACGAGGTGACGACGGTGATCCTGCATCTGTGCGACGGTCTCTGCGCCGAGCTCGACGAGATGCCGTAGGACATCGGCGCGAGTCTGGCCCGGGTACATCGCCGCGGCAGCGTCGATGGCTGCCGCAACCTCGTCGGTCTCGGTGAGGAGATGACGTGGACGGGTGGTCGGCATGAGGCAAGTGTATCACCATGTGAGATGGTGCAACACTTGGTCGTGGATCTCGGTGCTCAGCTGACCGCCAGCGACATCTGCAACGGGGTGGGGAACCGAGGAGTGACGCGCGTGCCGCCGACCACGGTGCGAAGGCGCTCGGCCGCGTTGGCGATGGCGGCCTGTGTGGCGCGGTCGACGGGCCGCAGCAACTCGAACACCACCGTGCCGTCGGCGCGCTGCGCCCAACCGCCCACCACCTGTCCGTTGGCCCACACCGTCGGGCCGACGTTGCCGTTACGGTCGAACAGCGGGCCGCCGAACGTGCCCAGGTCGCCGAGGTAGAAGCCGCGCTGCTTCCAGCCCATCGCAGTCGGGTCGAGGCCGGGTAGCAGCGCGACCCACAGTTCACCAGCGGCCTCGCTTTCGGTCGGGGCGCCGCCGGGCACGTCGTCGGGTAGCACCCAACCGACCGAGCCGTCGTCGAGCCCCACTTCCACGGCGGCGAGCGCCGCCAGGGCCGCCTTCACCGGAGCCAGCGTCCAGCCGGTCCACCACTGCACGTCGGCGGCTGTGGCGGGGCCGAACGCCTGCAGGTAGCGGGCCACCAGTTCGTCGCGGGCGGCGGCGGGGTCCATGCCCGTGATGCCGCCGGGCAACCAGTCGGCCATGACCGCCCACTGGTACTCGCTGCTCACCCACGAGCCGGTGGGCGCGGTGCGCACGATCTCGGCGTCGAAGCCCAGGTTCAGCAGCAGGCGCGTGTGCGAGGCCTGCTCGGCGGCCCACTTGCCGGTGCCCATCAACAGGCGGGTGGTCAGCGCCGGCACCGCCTTGCCCAGGGCGCGAGCGCTGGTGGGGCCCAGCCGGTGCAGCGCAGCGAGCGTGTTGGCGCGGGCCTGCGCGACCCACGCCTGGGGGTCGGGCAGGTCGTTGGCGGTCACCCACTTCAACAGCTGCTTCCACTCGGCGGCGGCGAGCGCGGCGGTGCACGACGCGTGCACCGCGCGCGCCACCTCGGGTGTGAACACCCACAGGGTGCGGCGCATGCCGTGGTGCCGAACCACCGACCGCTGCTCGTACAGCGCGGCCTCCACCACGGCGATGGATGGCGTGGCCATGCGCGCAACGGCGGCCAGGTGCACCGTGGCCGGGTCGCTGCTGTGCAGGGCGACCAGCGAGTCGGCGATGCCGGCGATGTCGTCGGTGTGTGCGCCGGGCGCCAGCCGGTGCCGCTGCGCGAGGCGTGCCTGGCGCTGGGCATCGGAGATGTGCGGCCGGGTCATCGGGCGGAACCGTACCGGCTGGCTGCACGCGCCAAATCGGCACTCGGGTTGCGATCCAGCGGCGCAGATGACAGAATCTGCAGCGATGCGTGCCACCACCGCCCTCAGCACCCTCGTAGTACTCATCGTGTAGACGCACGCCCACATACGCGTGCGTCCAAGGCCTTCCCGGATTCGGGGAGGCTGTTTCGTTTTTCGGCCAAGAACTCGGCAGGATCTACCACCTGCGATCAGCAAGGAGCGTCATGAAGATCACCGGGGCGCAAGCCCTCATCAGAGCGCTGGAGATGGAGAACGTCGAAACCATCTTCGGCCTGCCCGGCGGGTGCATCCTGCCGGCCTACGACCCGCTGCTGGACTCGCCCATCCGCCACATCCTCGTGCGCCACGAGCAGGGCGCCGGCCACATGGCCGAGGGTTACGCGCACGTCACCGGCCGGCCCGGCGTGGCGCTGGTCACCAGCGGCCCGGCGGCCACCAACATGGTCACCCCGCTGATGGACGCGTTCATGGACAGCATCCCGATGGTGTGCATCACCGGCCAGGTGGCCACGTGGGCCATCGGCACCGACGCGTTCCAGGAGTGCGACACCGTCGGCATCACGCGCAGCTGCACCAAGCACAACGAGCTGGTGATGAGTGCGCAGGACATCCCGATGGCCGTGCGCCAGGCGTTCCACATCGCCACCACCGGCCGCCCCGGCCCGACGCTGATCGACGTGCCGAAGGACTGCCTCACCAACATGATGGACTGGTACTGGCCCACCGACCAGGAGGTCATCGACAGCCTCCCCGGCTACCGGCCGAACACCAAGGGCCACCCGCGCATGATCAAGGAGGCCGCCAAGCTGATCCTGGCCAGCGAGCGCCCCGTGCTCTACGTCGGCGGCGGCGTCCTGAAGGCCCGGGCGGCCGAGGCCCTGCGCGAGCTGGCCGAGCTGACCAACATCCACGTCGTCACCACGCTGATGGCCCGCGGTGCCTTCCCCGACGACCACCCGTTGTGCCTGGGCATGCCCGGCATGCACGGCAACGCCACCGCCATCACGGCGATGCAGCAGAGCGACCTGCTGATCAACCTCGGCGCCCGTTTCGACGATCGCATCACCGGCAAGATCAGCTCGTTCGCCCCCGAGGCGAAGGTCATCCACGTCGACATCGACCCGGCCGAGCAGGGCAAGGTGCGCCGGCCCGACGTGCCCATCGTCGGCGACTGCAAGCAGGTGATCGAGGAGATCGTCAAGGCGATCAAGGACCTCGTGGCCAACGGCTCCGCGCCGGCCGACACCGGTGCGTGGCGCAGCAGCATCAGTGGCTGGCGCGAGCAGTTCCCGCTGAGCTACGAGCCCAGCGAGCCCGGCGAGGCCTTGAAGCCCCAGTTCTGCCTCGAGCAGCTGCGCGACAACGCTCCCGAAGGAACCATCCTGGTCAGCGGCGTCGGCCAGCACCAGATGTGGAGCAGCCAGTACTGGAAGTTCAACGAGCCGTACAGCTGGGTGAACTCCGGCGGCCTGGGCACGATGGGCTTCAGCATCCCCGCCGCCATCGGCGCCAAGGTGGGCCGCCCCGACCGCACGGTGTGGGCCGTCGACGGCGACGGCTGCTTCCAGATGACTGCGCAAGAGCTGGTCACGGCTGCCGTCGAGCGCATCCCGATCAAGGTGGCCATCCTCAACAACAGCTACCTGGGCATGGTGCGCCAGTGGCAGGAGATGTTCTACGACGAGCGCTACAGCGAGGTCTACCTCTCGCCCGAGGTGCCCAACTTCGTGATGTGGGCCGAGGCGATGGGCTGCGTCGGCATCCGCGTCGACAGCCCGGAGGAAGTGCAACCGGCGATCGACAAGGCGAACAGCATCGACGACCGCCCGGTGGTCATCGACTTCCGTGTCGATGCCCGCGAGAAGGTGTTCCCGATGGTTCCCGCCGGCTACGCCAACGACGACATGCTCCTGCCCGAATGGCAAGAGTGCAACCGTGGAGGTCTGAAGTGAGCAACGAGGGCGCTCATCACATCCTGTCCGTGCTGGTGCAGAACCGGCCGGGCGTGCTGGCACGCGTGGCGGGGCTGTTCGCCCGCCGCGGGTACAACATCTTCAGCCTGGCCGTCGCGCCCGCCGAAGACGAGGGCTTCAGCCGCATCACCATTGTCGTCGACCTGGAGAGCACGTCGCTCGAGCAGGTGGTCAAGCAGCTGTTCAAGCTGATCGAGGTCGTCAAGATCAGCGAGCTCGACCCGCACCGCTGCGTCGAGCGCGAGCTGCTGCTGGCCACGGTGCGCACCACTGGCGACCAACGCGGCCAGGTGGTCGAGCTGGTCAACATCTTCGAGGGCAAGATCCTGGCCGTCGGCGTGGAGGCGATCACCGTCTCGCTCGACGGGAACCCGGGGAAATTGGACGATTTTGAGGAACTTCTGGCCGGTTATGGCATCGTGGAGCTCCAGCGCACCGGGCGGGTGGCACTGCCGAAGCTCGATCGCGAGGCACGCCTGCGTGCCGTGAAGAACAACAACGGAAAGGCAGGCTGACCAAATGGCCGCAAAGATGTACTACGAGGCGGACGCAGATCCGTCGATCATCCGGGGCCGCAAGGTGGCCATCATCGGCTACGGCTCGCAGGGGCACGCGCACGCGCTGAACCTGAAGGAGTCGGGCGTGCAGGTCGTCGTCGGGCTGCGCGAAGGCAGCAAGTCGGCCGCCAAGGCCGAGGCCGCCGGCCTGAAGGTGATGGACATCGCCGCCGCCGCGAAGTGGGCGAACGTGATCATGCTGACCATGCCCGACACCGAGCAGAAGGCGACGTACGAGGAGTTCATCAAGCC
>JAUSLQ010000166.1 GCA_030645675.1 Actinomycetota bacterium
CGAGGACGTGGATGGCGAAGCCCTGGCGACTCTGGTGCTGAACAAGTTACGCGGTATGCTGAATGTGTTGGCTGTCAAGGCTCCCGGCTTCGGCGACCGCCGCAAGGCGATGCTGCAGGACATGGCCGTGCTCACCGGCGGTCAGGTCATCAGCGAGGAAGTCGGCCTCAAGCTCGAAGCCGTCACCCTCGACCTGCTCGGCCGTGCCAAGCGCGTCATCATCACCAAGGACAACACCACCATCGTCGACGGTGGCGGCGAGCACGACGACGTCACCGGCCGCATCAACCAGATCAAGGCCGAGATCGAGAACACCGACAGCGACTGGGACCGTGAGAAGCTGCAAGAGCGTCTGGCCAAGCTGGCCGGCGGCGTTGCGGTCATCAAGGTCGGGGCCGCCACCGAGGTGGAGCTGAAGGAGAAGAAGCACCGCATCGAAGACGCGGTGTCCGCTACTCGTGCAGCCATCGAGGAAGGCGTGGTCGCCGGTGGCGGCACCGCCCTCGTGCGTGCCCGTGTCGCCGTCAAAGCCGTCGTCGACTCGCTGGAAGGCGACGAGATGACCGGCGCGAAGACGGTGTACGAGTCGCTGACGGCTCCGTGCAAGCTCATCGCCGACAACGCCGGCATGGAGGGCGCTGTGGTCGTGGAAGCGGTGGAAACCGCTACCGGCAACATGGGCCTCAACGCCTCGACCGGCGAGATGGTGGATCTGGTGAAGGCCGGAATCATCGACCCCGCCAAGGTCACCCGTGCGGCGCTGCAGAACGCGGCGTCCATCGCCGCCCTCGTGCTCACCACCGAGTGCCTGGTCGCCGACAAGCCCGAGAAGTCCTCGGGTGGCGGCGGAATGCCCGGCGGCGGCATGGGCGGCATGGGTGGCATGGGCGGCATGATGTGACCTCCGGTCACATCAGCTCGTCCGCTCACGCGGAATGAACTGAGGGGTCAGGGTGTTCTACACCATGCCCCCCGAACGACCCCGGTGGCCTCACGGCCCCGGGGTCGTTTCTCTTTTCACGACTAGGCTCGCTGCTGTGGATCCCTCCGCGCGAACCCGTGACCTGCGCGATGCGCTCACCGATGTCGCGTACGCAACGGTCTTCTTGTTCGTCTGCGGCTGGGTGCCGTTCGCAACCCTGCTGGCGTGCGGCTACCTGGCGATGGGCCTCAAGGACTGCGCTGCAACGGCGGATCGTCGCTCGCGCGCATGGTTGCGGAGCGCGGCTTTGATCGCCGTCGTTCTCGGTGTGCTGTTCACCTGGCGTCTCTGGGCCGACGGTGTCTGGATCGATGTCTCGGCGACGTTGGTGATGGGGCTCCTAGGGGTGTGTGTCACGGCGGGGTTCGGGGGCTTCGCCGCCGAGTTCGGCGGCATGGTGCGATGGGCACGTGCTCGTAGCGCTGCAGTGGTGATGGCCTGCGCGTGCTGTTTCCTCGCCGGCCTGCTGGCGGCCGGTCCACCCATTGGTGAGCGCATCTCAATGACGATCCAACTGCCCGACGGCGCGCTTCCCGTCATCGCACTGGCCGTGGTCGGTATCGGCTGGTTGTACGTGGCGACCGCGTTCTCTGGCCTGCGGTCGCGGGTGGCCGAAGTGGCCGACCATCTGCAGGCCGAGGTTGCGGATCACGTGCATGGCTGAGGTGGGGAAGCGTCCGTTCTGGATGCACCAGTTGGTGGAGTACATCCTCGGTGGCGCGCTGGTGGCCAGCGGCTTGCAGAGCCCTACCCCGCTGGTGCCGGCGGTGCTCGGCGGCATCGTGCTGCTGCATTCCGCGATCACGCGTGGCGCGCTGGCAGCATTCCGGCTGATCGACCGCCGCTTGCACCGCGTGCTCGACCCAGTGGTGATCGCGCTGGAGGTGGCGGGTGCGGTGCAGCCGTGGGTCAGCGTCAACAACGGCACCCGGTTCGTGATCGGCGCCATTGCGCTGGTGCATGCGGTGGTGTGGTGGGGCAGCAGCTTCACCGAGAAGACGAAGGCTCCCAAGGGTGCGAACGCCGCCGCGGGCGCCGGTGCTCGTGCGGCCGGTGGCGCCACGGCCGGTGCCGGTGCGGGCGGCAGCGAGGCTGCCCCGA
>JAUSLQ010000196.1 GCA_030645675.1 Actinomycetota bacterium
ACGCGCGAACTTAAGTTCGCGGGAGCTCGGCCGGGCGGCAGGGGACGCCGGGGGGGGGGGGGGGGCTTCATGGTGGGTCGGTAGCCTCCTGCGGCATGGATGAGCGGCGCCGTGCACAACTCCTCGGGCTGAAGCTGGGTGCGCTGGTGCGCGAGCACGGGGGCGTGGCCGGGGCCGAGGCGGTGGCCGCCCCTGGCGACTTCGGGGCCGGTGCGGCGTTGATGGCGGGCACGGTCGCGTGGGTGCTGGTGGAGGATCAGCCCGAGCGCGGACTGGGCCCCGCGCTCGCCTGGGCGCTGCGGCGCAAGGCGAGCGAGCTGCAGGTGCTGGCCGAGCGCGGCACCGGCACGTTGGCCCGCCGTGCGGAGGGCTTCGGGTTCCCGATCAACGTCTGGCACGTGGAGGGCCGCACCTTGCTGCCGGCCGTCGCCCTGCCGCTGCCCGTATCGCCGCCGGTGCTCTTGTCGCACCTGGAGTGGCGGCCGACGATCGAGGAGGGCGGCGCACTGCCCACCGTCGAGCACGGGGTGCTGGCCGGCGAGGTGGCCGGCCTGGAGGTGTGCCGCGTGGTCGACGACCGCGACACCGCCGCGGTGCGGCTGGAGGTGGGCGTGGGCGCGCACGACCGGGAGACGTTCCAACTGCTGCACGGCAACCGGCCCACGGCGGAAGCGCTCGCCGACGTGGTGCAGTCAGTGGGGCAGCACCGCCGGCCCGGCTCGCTGCGCCACCCGTTGAACCTTCTCGCGCAAGAGCGCCTGCTGCGCTCGCGGCTGATCGCCGACCCCGCGCTGATCGGCGCCACCGAGGTGGTCGCCGCCGAGCCGCCGCTGCCGCGCGCGAACCTGAAGGATGCGGTGCCCTGCGTGGCGGTGGCCACGATCGACGGCGCCAGCGCAGTCGTGGTGTGCTCAGTGGGCGTCGACCTCGACGTGGTGCCCTTCGCCCTCGACGCTCGCCGTTCCACCGGCATCGAACAGTGTCTGGTGGTGGTGCCCGGCCGCGACGCACTCGACATCCAGCATCGCCTGGCGGCGGTAGCCGCACCGCCCATCACCATCCGCAGCGTCGACGACGCGAGCTCGACCTGACGCGGCGTCGCTGCCCGTAGCCTGGAACACCGGTGTTCGATCGACTGAAGTCCGTGGAAGACGAGTTCGTCTCGCTGGAGGCGAGCTTGTCCGACCCCGACATCGTCAACGACCAGGCGCGCATGCGCGACGTCACCCGTCGCTACAAGGACCTCACGCCGGTGGTCGATTGCGTGCGTCGCTACCACGCCCGCATGGCCGACGCGCAAGCCGCTCGTGAGCTGCTGGAGATGGCCACCGAAGCCGAGCGGCCGGCGCTGCGCGACGAGCTGGCGGCCACCGAGGCCCAGCTGGAGGCGCTGACCGAAGAGCTGCGCCTGCTCATGCTGCCAAAGGATCCCAACGATGGCCGCGCCGTGATCATGGAGATCCGCGGGGCAGAAGGCGGCGAGGAAGCGAACCTGTTCGCCCGTGATCTGTACGACATGTACCGCTCGTTCGCCTCGGCGAAGGGGTGGTCGGTGGAGGTGCTGAACCACGACGACAGCGACCTCGGTGGCCTGAACCAGGTGACGATGCTGATCAACGGCGACACCGCCTGGAGCCGGCTGAAGTTCGAGGGCGGCCCGCACCGCGTGCAGCGCGTACCGGTGACGGAGAGCCAGGGGCGCATCCACACCTCGTCGGCCACCGTGCTGGTGCTGCCCGAGGCGGAGGATGTGGAGGTGCAGATCGACGACAAGGACCTCGACGTGGATGTGTACCGCAGCAGCGGCGCAGGTGGCCAGAGCGTGAACACCACCGACTCGGCGGTGCGCATCACCCACAAGCCCACCGGTGTGATGGTGACGATGCAGGACGAGCGCAGTCAGATCCAGAACCGGGCCCGTGCCTTGCAGGTGCTGCGGGCGCGGCTGCTGAAGCTGGCGCAGGACGAGCAGGCTGCGGCAGCGTCGGTCGAGCGGCGCTCGCAGGTGGGCGGCGGTGGGCGTGGCGAGAAGATCCGCACGTACAACTTCAAGGAGAACCGGCTCACCGATCACCGCATCGGGTTCACGATCTACCGGCTGCACGACGTGCTGGCCGGCGACCTCGACGAAGTGGTCGACGCGCTGACGGCCGATGAACGGGCCAAGCAGTTGGCCGGCCGGGACTGAGCCGGATGAACGGGGTCGACGCCGGCGCCGTCGAAGGGGCCGACGGCACCATCAGTTGGCGCCAGTTGTGGAGCGAGACTGCGGTGTTGCACGGCAGGCCGCAAGCACGGTGGCTGTGCGAGGAGGCGAGCGGTGCGTTCGGCGACGAGTTCCTCGACGTGCTCGATCAGCCGGTGACCGATCGTTGTGTCGCCCACCTCGACGCGATGCTGGCCCGCGTGCGCGCCGGCGAGCCGTTGCAGTACGTGCTGGGCCATTGGGCCTTCCGCCGGCTCGACCTGCTGGTGGACGCGCGTGTGCTGATCCCGCGGCAGGAGACCGAGCTGGTGGCCGAGGCGGCGATCGAGTTGGTGCGCCGGCACGCCGGACTGTGGCCCGACCGGCCGCTGCCGATGGCCGACCTGGGCACCGGCAGCGGGGCCATCGGGCTGTCACTGGCGTCGGAGCTGCCGCGCAGGTTGGCGGCCGTGTGGCTGACCGATCGTTCGGCCGACGCACTCGACGTTGCCCGCGCCAACACCGCCGGCCTGGGCATGGCCGGTGCGGCGGTGCAGTTCGGCCACGGCAGCTGGTTCGATGCGCTGCCCGTGTCGCTGCGCGGGAACCTGGCGCTGGTGGTGTCGAACCCTCCGTACATCGCCCACGACGACGAACGGGTGGACGTGTCGGTGCGCGAGTGGGAACCCGCCGATGCGTTGTTCGCTTCCGACAACGGCCTGGCCGACGTGCGCACGATCGCCGCCGGTGCCGCCGAGTGGCTGCGGCCGGGCGGTTGGCTGGTCCTGGAGATCGGCTCGGGCCAAGGCGCCGCGGTGGCGGCGATTCTCGGTGAAGCCGGGCTGGCCGACGTGGAGGTGCGGCCCGACCTGGCCGGCCACGACCGAATCGCAATTGCGCGCAGAAACTGACAGGCGACCCTGGCGGGCGACTCCGGACGGGTAGTTACCGTTGCTCAGGAGGAGTCCACCATGAACCCGCGCCGCTCTCCCATCCGCACCTCTCACCGCCGGCCCACCCGGTCCCGGTCCGCCTGTTCGCTGACGCTGCGAGCCGGTGTCGCCGCCACCTCGTTCGCGCTGTTCGGCGTGCTCGCCGCGTGCTCGTCGTCCACCGAGGTCACCGGCGACACCACGGCGACAAGTACGTCGACGAGCGTTGCCAGCACCACCACCGTTGCTGCCAGCACCACCACCTCCACGGTCGCGCCCAGCACGGTGCCGGCCACCACGGAGGCGCCGGCGACCACCGCTGTGCCCACCACGGCCCCGGCACCGGAGGGATGCGCGGTCGACTTCGCCCCCACTGACGATGCTGTCGGGGTCGAGGTGGTGAACGGCGACTGGAACGGCGACGGCGACGCCGACAGCGCGCTGTCGTGGGGCGAGCCCATCGGTAGCGGCATCGACTGGTACGTGCGCATGCAGAACTCCGGCGGCGTGAACTCCGTGGTCGCTCTCGGCGACCTCGGGGTCGGCTTTGCTGCCGTGGTCGGGCCGGTCGACGTCGACTTCTCGCTCGGCGCGCCGCCAGGCAGCAACCGCGACGAGTTGCTGGCCATCGTCGGCAGCAATGCCGCCGGCTTCAACCTCGGTGTGTTCGGCACCGATGGCGATGGCTGTGCGTTCCAGTTCGACGGCGGCGGTGGCGATGCCTACGTCATCCCCATCCACGGGGCCGCGGCCACGATGTCGGGCCTGATGTGCGACGGCGGCATGGGCAGCCAGTTCATCGTCCGGCTGGAGGCCTCCACCACCGACGGCGCCGCCTGGGACGTTCGCTACATCCGGGTGGAGCGCAGTGACGGCAACACGCTCGTCGACGGCACGATCCTGAACGACGTGCTGCCCGACGGCGACCCGCAGCTGGAGCTGTTCAGCAAGGCTTCGTGTGGCGGCACCGACCTCGTCGGCGGCGACTCCGACTTCTGATGGCATCACCCCTGCGGCGAGCCGGGGGTCAGTCGAAGCGGGCGGCGATCTGGCCGAGCAGCTGCTCTTCGTCGTCGTCGAGCTCGTGATCGGCGCCGGCCACGTCGCGGGCGGCGCTGAACAGGGCGCTGCGCAACACGCTGCTGGCCACGCGGCTGTCGATGTCGTCGAGCAGCTTCTCCACGCCATGGCCGATCATCGCGGCCCGCACCTTGGCCATCGCCTGGCCGAGGTACTGGTCGAAGGAGAACGTCTCGGTCTCCCAACCGGAGTCGGCGCTGATCTGGCGGATCTCGTCGATCTCCTCGTCGGAGATGTGACGGTCGGACATCATCACCAGCAGCAGCAGCTCGATCGCGGCTTCGTGCTCACGGTCCGCCGTGGCGTGCACGGACACGTGGGTGTACAGGTCCTTCAGGCGGTTGTTCATGGTGCTCCGCAACCTACTGGCCGCGGCCCTCGCCGGTGAACACGAGTGCGTCAGCCGACCAGGCCGAGCGACCGTTGCAGGAACTCCAGCTGGTGCAGCAGCAGGTGCTCGGCCACCACCTCTTGCGGCGTCATGTGCGTCACGCCCACCAGCGGCAGCACCTCGTGCGGCTTGCCGGCGGCCAGCAGTGCGTTCGACAGCTGCAGCGTGTGCGCGGCCACCACGTTGTCGTCGGCGAGGCCGTGCACCAGCAACAGCGGCCGGGTGAGCTGGTCGGCCAGCGGCAGCAGCGAGTTGGCCGCGTAGGGGGCTCCGTCCACCGAGGGGTCGCCGAGGTAGCGCTCGGTGTAGTGGGTGTCGTACAGCCGCCACTCGGTGACCGGCGCGCCGGCGACGGCCGCGTGGAACACGTCGGGGCGGCGCAGCACCGCCAGCGCGGCCAGGTAGCCACCGAAGCTCCAGCCGCGGATGGCGACGTGGCCGAGGTCGAGCGGGTACTCGGCGGCGGCTGCCTGTAGCGCATCGACCTGGTCGTCCAGCGGCGCGGTCGCCAGGTCGAGGTGCACGGCGCGCTCCCAGCCGCTGCCCCGCCCCGGTGTGCCACGGCCGTCGGCGACCACGACGGCGAAGCCCTGATCGGCGAACCACTGCGAGGTGAGGAAGGCGTTGTGGCTGGCCACGACGCGCAGCGCGTGCGGCCCGCCATAGGGGTCGACCAGAACGGGTAGCAGCGGCCCGCCGTCGCCGGCGGAACGGCCGGTAGGCAGCAGCACCGCGGTGGCCAGGCGGCGCGACCCATAGTGGTGCAGCGCCACGTTCGGGCGCACCAGCGGGACCTGCGCGTGCGAGGTGATGGTAGGCCCGTCGACGATGTGGGTGGTGGCACCGGGTTCGTCGAGCACCGCCGTGCGCAGCACCACGGTCGGGCCGCCCACGGCCACGGTGTGCATGCCCGGCTCGTCGGTCAGCGCGGTCAACGTGCCGTCGGTGCGCCAGCGCCACACGTGTTGCACCGTCGCGTCATCGATCGGGTTGGCCAGGAAGTGCACCTCGTCGTCGGTGGCCGCGACCACTGCCCGCACTTGCAGATCGGTGGGTGTCACCGCCACACCGTCGATCATCAGGCGCCGGGCCCCGTCGCGGTCGGCGGCGGTGACCAACTGGCCGTCGCTGAGCACTGCGGGTGTGCCGGGCACGAGCTCGACCCAGGCCAGATCGCCGTCGGCGAACAGCGGGGTCGTCTCGCCGTGACGCGGGTTTGCCTCCAGCACCATCAGCGACCGTTGGTCGCGCGACTGCACGGTGAGCAGCAGCCGGTGCTCGCCGGCCCACTGCACGTCGGCCAGATAGGGGTACGCGTCGCGGTCCCAGCGGAGCTCGACGCTGCCGCCGTCCAGCGCCAGCACGTGCAGCGTCACGTCGGGGTTGGCGCTGCCGGCCGCGGGGTAGCGCACCTCGGTGGCCGGTTGGTCGGGGTTGGCCGGGTCGGCGATGTACCACCGCGGCACGTGCGCCACGTCCACCCGGCATGCCGCGAGCGCTGTGCCGTCGGGGCTACACCAGTAGCCGCGGTAGCGGCCCATCTCCTCGGCGGCGATGAAGTCGGCACTACCCCAGCTGACGTCCGGGTCGTCGTCGGCGGCCAGCTCCCAGCTGTGGCCGTCGAGCTCGGCGATGCGCAGCGAGCGACCGCTGACGTAGGCGACGCGGGTGGCCACCGGGTCGGGCCGCGGATCGAACACCGGCCCGTCGACCGCCAGCTCCCGGGCCTGGCCGCTGAGCAGGCCGGCGACGAACATTCGGCCGGCCAGCGCGAAGGCGGTGACCGTGACCGCCTTGTCGGTGCTGAAGGCGGTGACCCCGCCGGCGCCCTCGCGCATGCGCTCGCGGCGGGCGCGTTCCTCCGCCGGAAGGTTCTCGTCGTCGGCGGCGCCGAGCGCGGTGAGCGGGTCGCCGACCAACCGCTCTTCGCCGGTGGCAGTGTCGATCACCCACAGGCAGTTCACCGGGTCGTCGCCGGCCCGGCTGCGGGCGAACACCACCCGCTGCCCGTCGGGCGACACCAGTACGTTGCGCGGGTCGCCGAGCGTCAGCCGCTGGGTGCGGGCGTACTGTCGTGGGAACGTGTCGCTCTCGCTCATAGGCCCACGAGTCTGCCAGCTCGAGCGACCCGGCGAGCCCGCGAACTCGTGCCGGCGAGCCCGCGAACTCGTGCCGGCGAGGGTCAGCGCGAGAAGTGGGCGATCGCTTCCACGATCACCTGCCAGCCCGCTTCGGCGTCGATGCCCACCAGCCGGTCGCAGTTCGGCTCGGGCACCTCCTTCAGGTCGCGCTGGTCGACCACCGTCATGCCGGCGGTCAGCGCGCCCTGGGTCTCGATCTCCACGTGGGCGAAGTGGCGCTGGAACAGGTGGGGGTGGGTCAGCGCCATCACCGCGCACGGGTCGTGCACCGGCGCGCCGGTGATGTGGTGGTGGCGCGAGCGGTAGGTGCCGGTGAAGAAGTCGAACAGGTCGGCCAGCACCGAGGCCAGCCGGCCGGGCAGCGCCCGCACCGCCTCGATGCGCTCGGGCAGCGCCTGGAACTGGTGGGTGAGGTCCAGCCCGGCCACGATCAGCGGCCCGCCGTAGGAGAACACCATCTCGGCCGCTTCGGGGTCGCACCACAGGTTGAACTCGGCGGCTGCTGTCCGGTTGCCGAACGTGCCGCCGCCCATCAGCGAGATGCCGGCGATGCGGCCGGCCAGGTCGGGTGCGGAACGCAGCGCGAGCGCGATGTTGGTGAGCGGCCCGGTGGGCACCAGCCACACGCCTTCCGTGGCACGGCAGGTCTCGATGATGTACGCGACCGCGTCGTGGCTTGCCGGCGGGCCGCTGGGCTCGGGCAGGTCGGCGCCGTCCATGCCGCTGACCCCGTGCACGTAGTCGGCGTGGCGGGGCGGGCGGGTGAGCGGCCGGTTGGCGCCGGAGTGCACCGGGCAGTCCAGCCCCAGCAGGTCGCGCATGATGATCGCGTTGCGGGTGGTGGCCGACAGCGGTGCGTTGCCGGCGACGGTGGTGATGCCCAACAGTTCGGTGTGGCGAGCCGCGACGACGATCGCGATCGCATCGTCGTGCCCGGGGTCGCAGTCGAGGATGATCGGCAGCCGTGCGAAGTTCGGAGCGGACGACGGTGCAGACGAGGGAGCGGACGACGACGGTGCAGACGACGGTGCGGGCGGCGGCGGTGTGGGCGACATATCCGCAGAGCTTGCCACCGTTACGCTCCGGGGCGTGAGGTCGATGAGAGCGACGGCGGCCGCGGTGGTCCTGGCGGCGATGCTGGTGTCGGCAACGGCATGCAGTGATGGCGATGGCGGCGCAGCCGCTGCCACGTCCGCGCCCACCACGCCGGCGCCCATCGCCACCGACGCCACCACCACCGTTCCTGGCTCGCCGGCCCCGGAACCCACGGGCGTGCCCGGCCTGGCCGACCCCGACCCGTTCTGCGCCGCATGGGCCGCGTACAGCGGCACCCTGCAGTCCATCGGCATCGCCGAGGCGTTCGGCCAGTTGGTCAGCAGCGACATCGCCTGGCTGGAGCTGGTGGCAGCCCCGGCGATCACCGACGCTGCGGACGGCATCGAGGCTGCCTGGCCCGGTGAGCTGGCCGAGGAGCGCTCGGTGGTGCTGGCCGACTACATCGGGCCCTTCCGCCGCCGGGCCGAGAAGGCGCTCGCCGCGCTGGCCGCCGCCGGCGTCACCGACGACGGCCTCGCCCAGCTGCGCCAGGCGTGGTTCGCCGCGCTGGCCGCCCGCAACCCCGACGAACCGGTGATCACCGTGCCCCCGCTGGCGGCCGAGCTCGACGCCATGGTGCGGGCTGCCGCCGCCCAGTTCGACGCGGCCGTCACCCCGTTCGCCGACGACCCCAGCCTGTTCGTCGACAGCGTGGAGGTGCCGCTCACCGACATATACCTCGCCAACCGCTGCCCCGACCTGGCGTCCAGCGGCGTCGGCGACGCCGTCTGAGCGCTCATGCTTTCGTCGTGACGACGAACGCCGCGCTCGTGGTCGATGCCCCACTGCTGCCTGCGGGTAGCAGGGCCTGGCGGACGACCCACTGAGCCTGGTAGCTGCGGCCGGGGAGCAGGGCGCCGACGCTGCCGCTCACCCGCACGTCGACGACGTCGACCGCCGTGGCCGTGGCCGAACTGGACCAGGCGCCGAACGTTCCAGTGCACGTGGCGTTCGAGCACAGCCGCACTCGCAACGAGTACGCCGCGGTCATCCGGTGGGGGCTGACCACAGCCGTCGAGGTGATGGCGGTGCGAGTCGCCGCCGTCGGCGTCACCGCCTGCACGGTCGGCATCACGCCCTTGCCGATGCACGGGCTGGTCGCCGTGAGCCGGTAGTCGCCCGACGAGAGGTTGTTGTACTGCGGGTCGGCCCAGCGGTTGCCGGCGGCCCAGGTGATGCCCTGCGTCGAGCCCAGCACGGCGTTGGGGTTGCTGCCGAACACGCAGTTGCCGTCGATCAGGTTCGTCAACGACCCGGTGGGTGCGGCCACGCCGTCCCAGTTCACCTCCACCGCCATGCGCGAGCTGTTGGTGATCAGGTTGTTGCGCAGGATGTTGCCCTCGGACCGGCCGTAGTTGAAGCCGGCACCGGCCCAACCGCCGATGTTGATGCCGCTGGTGTTGGCGTCGATGATGTTGTTCTGCACGACGGTGCCGTCGGCGTCGGCGAACAGCTGCACGCCGCGAGCATCGTTGTGGTCGATGATGTTGTGCTGGATGATCGTGCCGCGAGCGCCCTCCACGTACACGCCGTGCTCCTGGTTGTGGGCGTAGCCGGTGCGCACTGCGCCCCAGGCTCTGTCGTCGCCGCAGTGGTGGATGCGGTTGCCCTCGACGACGGTGCCGGTGACCGTGACGCGGCTGCTGCCGTAAGCGCCGATCGACACGCAGATGCGTGTGGGCGCGGTGATGGTGTTGCCCTTCAGCGCGACGTTGTTGGCCAGCACGGTGACGCTGGACGCCTCGTCGTTCAGCGTGCCACCGCCGTCGAGCGTCAGCCCGGCGATGACCAGATTGGCAGCGGCGGGTGTGATCACGATCCGGCCCACCACCCGGACGTCGGCCCCCGGGGCGTTGCGCAGTACCGCCGGCGCCGCCGGCGTGCCGCCCTTCGTGAGGTTCAGCAGCTGCACGGCGCCGCCCCGGGCAGCAGGCACCGAGGGCAGCTGGTAGATGCCCGCGCGCAGGCAGCCGACCGTCCCTGGGGTGAGTGCCGCTGCCAGTCGTGGCAGGCTCTGGAACGGGCGATCGGCTGCACCGGTGCCGGCATCTGAGCCGATCGGTGACGCGTAGAGCGTGCACGCAGTGGGTACAGGCGCGGCATCGGCCGTGCCGGGGCTACCGGCGAACGACAGCGCGATGGCGGCGGTGGTGGTGCCGAGGAGGCCTGCAAGCCGGCGGAGGGCATGGGAACGGTTGGTGTGCATGCGGTCAGCGTGCGGGTGGCAGCTGAGCGCCGGCCAAGGGACCGCCAAAGGCGGCGTCAGCGGTGCCGTCAGTCGGAGAGGTAGCGCAGCTCGTGGGTGCCGATGGTGACGAGGTCGCCGGGTTGCAGCAAGTGCTGGGTGGTGGGCAGCCCGTTCACGAGCGTGCCGTTCGACGAACCGAGGTCGACCAGCAGGTGCCCGCCCAGCGCCGGGCGTATCTCTGCATGGCGCCGGCTGACCAGCAGGTCGGTGAGCACGATCGTGCAGTCGGGGTTGCGCCCCAACGTGATCGCATCGGTGAGGGCGTGCTCGGTGCCGTCGCTGCTGACCAGCCGGCCGTTGCGCACCGACACCGCCTTCACAGTGGTGACGGGCACGGGGGAGACCGCGTGGGTGGGGGCCGCCTTCGCTGCCGCGGGGTGAGAGGCGTCGAGCGACGGGTCGTGGGACAGGATCGCCGTCTCCAGCCGGCGCAGCTCGCCCCCCGGCTCGATGCCGAGGTCGTCGAGCAGGGTGTTGCGGGCTCGCTGGAACGCTGTCAGCGCGTCGGCCTGCCGGCCGCTGCGGTACAGAGCCAGCATCAGTTGCGCCCACACGCCCTCGCGGTGCGGGGTGGTGGCCAGCGTGGCTTCCAGGTCGGCGATCACCTGGCGGTGGTCGCCGAGATCGATCGACAGCTCGATCAGCTCGTCGGCCACTCGCGAGCGGCGCTCGCCCAGCCAGGGCACCGCCGCGTCGGTGAACGGCGCGTCGGTCACGTCGGCCAGCGGTGCACCGCGCCAGAGGGCGAGTGCGGCCTCCAGGCCTGCACGGGCCGCAGCAGTGGCACCCTGCTCTCGTTGGGCACGAGCCGCACGCACGGCGGCTTCGAACCGCAGGTGGTCCACCCGCTCGGGTGCCGCGTCGAGCAGGTAGCCGGGTGCGCGGGTGACGACCACGCCGGCACCCAGCACCTTGCGCAGGTTGGAGATGTGCACCTGCAGCGCGGCCTGCACGCTGTTCGGCGGGTCCTCGCCCCACACCCCTTCGATGAGACGTGCGTTCGACACCACCCGTCCGGCCTCGAGGATGAGGAGCGCCAGGATCGCCCGCGCCTTCGGACCACCGATGGCCAGGGGCCGACCGCCACGGCGCACCTCGAGCGGCCCGAGGATGGCGAAGTCGAGGTTGGCTTCACCATCGGTAGGCACGCGGCGATGCTACTTGTGGTGTCGGGCGGGCGGGGCAGGTGCGCCGACGCGAACGAGCGGGCCCCGAGGGGCCCGCTCGCCGAGGAGAGGTGTGGTGCGCCGCTCGTTGCAGCGTGCGTGCGGGTCACCAGGCGTTGGTGAGGTAACCACCGGTGCGGACGTAGCCGGGGCTGGCGATGCACCAGCGGCTGGTCGTGTTGCAGACGAGATCGTTCGCGTTGGTGGGCGTCACGAAAGCGGAGGCGAGGTACCGATTGGCTGTGTCCGTCCAGGCAAGGGTGAACACCACCCGGAAGTAGCCCCGGGCCGTCGACGGCTGGAGGTTCGGACGCACCAGCGTCACTGAGCTCCGTCCGGCAGGGATGTAGCCGGTGATCACCGGCGACGAGTAGACGTTGACCCACTGGTTGTTGACGAACTGCTGGGCGGTGTAGATCGCCCCGACGTTCTGTGCACCAGTGCTGGCGGGGCTGCGGTACACGACGACACCGGTGTTGCCCATCAGCGACATCTGGGTGTAGTTGGCGTAGTACACCTCGGTCACCATCATCGTCGGTAGCACCACGCTGCCCGGGCGGCCGGTGGTGGAGTAGAAGGTCCACGCCGAGGCCGGCGTGTCGCCGCCCACCGCGGTGAGGGCGACGGCGCTGATGGCGGCGACGCCGAGCGTGTGGCGCAGCATGCGGCCGCAACGTCCGGCGAGGCCGTGGCGGCGCCCGGTGCTGTCGGTGTGGGTGCTGTCGGTGTGGGTGTTGTCGGTGTGGGTGGTGTCGGTGTGGATGGTGGTCGTGTGCATCGGATGGCCCCTTCGTGTGTGCCCGGCGTGCGGGCTTGCGGTGTGGGGTCATCATCTGCAGGCGTTCCTAAGGTCCGCCAAGGTCTGCCCAAAGGGTCAGCGCTGGTCACCAACCATGGGCAACCTCTTCGCACGCGGTGGGGAAGTCGGGGTTGAAGCCGTACCAGATCTTGGCGGTGACGCCCCAGCGCACGACGCTGCCGGGGGCGATGCTCTGCCGCCAGATCTCCTGGTCGCTGGACGACGGGTCGCACGCCGAGCGGAAGTTGCCGCCCTCCAGGCTGATCAACGCGGTCACCTGGTAGGGACGCTCGCCGGCCACCCAGTTGGGCATGGTGGTGTGCGTGTCGCGAACGGTCCACGTGAACGTCTTGGTGACCGAGGCTGTCCCGTCGGACGCCTTCACCGAGACCGTGTAGGCCTGCGACTGGATCGACGACTTGTTGCCGGTGATCGACAACGCTGAGGAGGGGATGGTGCCGCTGATCTGTGCGCCCGCAGCGGAGAGGCCTGGCGGCAGCCCGGTGACGGTGTAGGTGAGCGCGTCGCCGTCGGCGTCGGTGCCGGCGAGTGCAAGCGATGGGCTGGACAGCTCGTCACTCGACTGGTTCGTCACCGTCAGCGTGGGTGCGCGGTTCCTCGCCACCGTGGTGGTCGGTCGCGTGGTCGGCGTGGCAGTGCTCTCGGCGGCGGCCGACGGCGTGGTGCTGCCGGTCGTTGCGGTCGAGTCGGTGGTGTCGCTCGCGGCGGTGTCGGTGGAGGCGGTGCCGTGGTCGATGGTGGACGCCGCTCCCGGCTCGGTGACGCCGCTGGCATCGGTGCCGCTGCCGTCGATGGTGGTGCCCGCCGCGCCCTGGTCGGCCCGGTCGTCTCCGGCACCGGCCCAGGCGATGGCCCCGGCGCCGCCCAGCGAGACCACGGCAGCAGCTGCAGCCACCAGCCGGCGCCGACGCGGGATGTGCGCAGCCGCTACCGGTGGAGTGGGCGATGGCGCCAGCGCGACCGTCGCCGCGGGGCCCTCGGCGCCGTCGCCGTCGCCGGTTGTTGCCACGGCACCAACCGCTGCTGCGGTGGCATCCGTGGCCGCTTCGACCAAGGCCGCGACGAACGCACCGATCGTCACCGGCCGGTCCTGCGGCCGCTTGCTCATCGCGGTCGCCAGCACAGCGTCCACCGCAGACGGGACGCCGTACTGCTGCAACGACGGCGGCGGGTCGCGCAGGATGCGGCTGATGATCGCCACCAACGGCTCGCCCGGCGTGCGGGCGAACGGCGGATGACCGACGACGAGGTGGTGGATGGTCGAGGCGAGGGAGTACACGTCGGTGCGCTCGTCGACCTCGGTACCCTCGATCATCTCCGGCGACGAGTGGGTGAGGCTGGCCCGCACCGTCTGGGTGACCGTGGCGAAGCTGCCGGCCATGCGGGCCAGGCCGAAGTCGCTGAGCTTGGCCACACCGTTGGCGGTGAGCAGCACGTTCTCCGGCTTCACGTCGCGGTGCAGCACGCCGGCGGCGTGGGCGGCCGCCAGCGCGCCGCCCAGATGCAGGCCCATGGCGACGGCCTCCGGCCACGGCATGGGGCCGTTCTCGGCCAGCTGGTCGGCGAGGCTGTGCGGCAGGTGCTCCATGACGAGGTACGGCCGGTCGCCGTCGGCCAGCACCCCGGTGTCGTAGACCGTCACAATGTGCGGGTGGCCCGACAGCGCTCCCACCGACTCGCACTCGCGCTCGAAGCGCAGGCGATCGTCGTCGCGCGTGAGCGACAGGTCGAGCACCTTCACCGCTACGGAGCGGCGGAACTTGCGCTGCGTCCCGTGGTAGACGACGGCCGTGCCACCACGCCCGATCTCGGTGAGCTCGTCGATCCCCGGTATCTCAGGGGTGGGCACGATCGCTCCCGCAGCTCATCGCCGCGAACGTACACGGTGACGTCGCCAACCCCCTCGCGCTGCTGATGCCGTGACGTCACCGCCGCGGCCTCATGACTTGGCGATCGCCGACCGGGTGGCGGTGAGCCGGCTTGAACTGATCAGCTCGACGGTGCCCTGGCGCAGGCGAAGCTCCTACCGTCGCTCTCGCGTCAGGCGTCGAGCGTGCCCTCCGCGTTCAGGGTGACCTCGCGGCCGACCCATTCGCCGGTG
This sequence comes from Actinomycetota bacterium, assembly GCA_030645675.1. Classification (GTDB taxonomy): domain Bacteria; phylum Actinomycetota; class Acidimicrobiia; order Acidimicrobiales; family Ilumatobacteraceae; genus UBA668. Next base: position 14,160 of record JAUSLQ010000196.1, read on the forward strand.
CACATCGCCTCTGACAGGCCGATGTCGGCCGTCGTGCACCACGCACGGCGGCCGTCGGGGAGCAGGCACGCGGCCAACGCCTGCTCGGGCTCACCATCGCGTGAGTGCATCACCGTGTAAGCCTCGATGGTCGCCGGACCGGCGGCGTCGGCGGGTTCCGCCAACGCACGCTTGGGCAGCGCGTCGATCTCGTCCTGCGGGTACGCGTGCTGGAACGCAACCGGGGGAGTGGTGGAGTACACACCGAACGAGTGCTTCGTCACGTACCCACCGTTGGCCCACACCAAGCCCTTCTCGCCGGGTCGCTCGCGCACCTCGTTCATCACCGTCGCGATCGCGTGCATCACGTAGTTGTTCCACGGGCCGCCGCCGAACGCGAGGCCGCCGGTGCGGGTGAGCTGGCGGTCCAGCGACAAACCGAGGCTCTGCGCGCCCAGCTGCACGGCCGACGGGAAGCACGAGTACAGATCGACGATCTCGATGTCGTCGATGCCGACCCCCGCCAGCTGCAGCGCCTGGCGGCCACCCAGCTCGATGGCAGGGGTGTGGGCGAAGCTCCAGCGGTTGCTGACGAAGTTGTGCTCGTGGCAGTCGGCCGCCGAGTTCAGGAACACCCACCGGTCGCGCGGCACGCCCAGCGACTGCGCCTTCTCGGCGCTGCACATGATCAGCGCGGCGGCCATGTCGACGTCGGCGTTCGAGTTCATCAGCTTCGGGTACGGCAACCCGATCATGCGGTTCGAGGCCGAGGGCGTGCGGATCTCCTCCGCCGTCTTCGCCTCGCGGATCCACGCGTTCGGGTTGGCCGCGGCAACCTGGCTGAACCGCGCCCACAGCTCGCTGCTGACCACCTGCTGCTGGTCAGGCGTGCGGCCGGCGACGGCCCGGATGGCGGTCTCGAACATCGGGTACACCTGCACCGGCAGCACGATGCCGCGAGCGCGTTCGGTCGGATGCGTCATGTCGAACTCTTCCCCCAACAGCCGGGGGAACATGTCGGCCGGCGCCTTCGGCCAGTGCAGCTCGGCGCCGGCCTTGCGGGCGCGCATGCGGGTGCGCCACGCCTCGCCGCCGGTCAGGATTGCGATGTCGAGCTCGCCGCGTTGGATCTCCAGGGCGGTGCCGTTCACCAGCGTTTGCGGGCTGTTCCCGCCCATGGTGGTGATCGCCGTCTCGCGGGGCGACAGGCCCAGCTGGCTCGCCACCACCCACGCCGGGTCGCCGTACTTCCAGCTGAGCAAGCTGACCACCCGCACCGAATCCGGGTTGGGCACCGACGACAGGCCGGCATCGGCGGCGGCCAGGCGTACCGCCTCGCACATCAGGGCCGAGGCATCGAGTGCATCCTCCAACCCGGCGGCGCGGTGGAGGAACTGGCCGGCGCCGACGAGCACGGGCGTACGCGGGTCGAGTGACATGTTCGCCAGGGTAGGAAGCGACGAGCCGGTACGGCGAACCCGCAACACGGCCACCGGTCCGCCCGCCGGCCCGGCCGGGCAACGACGGGGCCGGACGACGGGGCCAGACGACGAGGGCCGGGCAGTGTCGAGCGGCTGATCTGCTCTGAGCAGCGCCGCCCCGGTAGCGTCCGCACGATGGACGTCGTTCAGGCAGTTTACCTCCGTTCCTCGATCCGCCAGTTCCTTCCCGACCCTGTCGACGACGACACGCTGCGCTCGCTGCTGGAAGACGCGGCTCGCGCCCCCAGCGGTGGCAACGTGCAGCCGTGGCGCATCTACGTGGTGAACGGCGAGTCGATGGGCCGGCTGCAGGCCCACCTGGCCACCCAGCCCGCCGCCGGGGCGCCGGAGTACGACATCTACCCGCCTGATCTGTGGGAGCCGTACCGTACGAACCGGTTCGCCATCGGTGAGGAGATGTACTCCTTGCTGGGCATCGCCCGCGAGGACAAGGACGGTCGTCGCCGGCAGTTCGCGCGCAACGAAGAGTTCTTCGGTGCGCCCGCCGGGTTGTTCTGCTTCATCGACCGGCGCTTGGGCCGGCCGCAGTGGGCCGATCTGGGCATGTTCCTGCAGACGCTGATGCTGCTGGCCGTCGAGCGCGGCCTGGCCACGTGTGCGCAGGAGTTCTGGTCGTTGCGTCACGGTGCCGTCAGCTCGTTCGTGCAGGCGCCGCCCGAGGAGATGCTGTTCTGCGGCATGGCCATCGGCTACGCCGACGCGTCGGCACCGGTGAACGCGCTGCGCAGCACGCGGATGCCGCTGGACCAGTGGGCGCGTTTCGTCTGACGCCGAGCGGCCCGCGTTGAACGGGCTGTACAACCGATCTGGGTGCAAGGCACCGGCACACCTACACTCGCTGAGATGTCACGGATCGCCATCGGCTCGGACCACGCGGGCTTCGAACTCAAGCAGCACCTCGTCGGGGTGCTGCAGCGTGGCGGGCACGACGTGCTCGACCTCGGCACCCACAGCACCGAGAGCTGCGACTACCCGCCGATCTGCGCCGCCGTCGGCCGCGCCGTGCGCGACGGCGAGGCCCACCTGGGCATCGTGCTGGGCGGCAGCGGCCAGGGCGAGCAGTTGGCCGCCAACAAGGTGCACGGCGTGCGCGCCGCACTGTGCAACGACCTCTACACCGCCCGCATGGCCCGCGAGCACAACGACGCCAACGTGCTCAGCATCGGCGGCCGGGTCGTCGGTGTGGGGCTGGCGGAGGAGATCCTCGCGCTGTTCCTCGCCACCCCGTTCGAAGGCGGCCGCCACGCCCGCCGCGTCGATCAGCTGATGCAGATCGAAGCAGACGAGACCGCCCGCGCGCTCGCCGCCACCAACCCGCCCACCGCCCCCAGCACTCCGGAGACCTGACCCGCCATGCCGTTCCCCAGCGACACCACCCCCGACACCCAGGTGTTCGACCTCATCGAACGCGAGGTGCAGCGCCAGATCACAGGCCTGCAGCTGATCGCCAG